>JAJYMZ010000140.1 GCA_021786615.1 Acidobacteriota bacterium | reverse complement strand
GGGTCTTCACGGGGAAGCGCCGGACGGCCACGCCCTGCACGATGAGACCGTGCAGAAACTGCAGAAACTCCACCTCTACGATTGCCTGCGGGCCAACAAGTCCAGAGCCGCCTGGGGCGTGGAAGCGCGGGTGCCCTTCCTGGACCGGGAATTCCTGGACGTGGCCATGATGCTGGATCCGGACCTAAAGCTCCCTCGCAACGCCAAGAGGGCGAAGCCCATCGAGAAGTATCTGTTGCGCGCCGCTTTCGACGGCACCCTGCCGGACGAGATCCTGTGGCGCCAGAAGGAGCAGTTCTCCGATGGCGTGGGATACGCCTGGATCAACGGCCTGAAGGCCCACGCCGAGCAGGAAATCAGCGACGGCATGATGCGCGGCGTGAGCGAGCGCTTCCCCGTGAAGACCCCCGAAACTAAGGAGGCCTACCTCTACCGCCAGATTTTCGAGCACCACTTCCCGTCCGCCACGGCGGTGAATTGCGTGCCCTTCGAGCGCAGCGTCGCCTGCAGCACCGCCACGGCCTTGCTATGGGACGAAGCCTTCCAGAAGATGGCGGATCCATCAGGCCGGGCGGTCATGGATGTGCATGCGGATGGATATGCTCAAGGGTGAACTGCAAATTGGAATCATTCCTGGCTTTGCAGCCCGCCAGGGCCAATGCTGGTTCAGGCGGCTGTCCTGAGAAGCGGCTAGGGGTTTCTCATGACACGGATGGAAGATCTCATGCAGCGGCTCCAGGCCCTTGAGCAGGAGGTCCGGGAGGAAGTGAACGCCCTCCGGGAAGTCCAGGGCTACCACCTGGAGGGCCGCAGGATTCGCATCCAGGACACCATCCGGAAAGCCCATCGGGCTCGGAGGAAGCGCGTCCATGTTTGGCTCTGGGAGGGCCGGCTCCTGGCCTACCTGGTGTCTCCCATCATCTACACAGGGATCTTCCCTGCCTTGCTCCTGGATGGGTTCGTTGTGATCTACCAATTCATCTGCTTCCCGGCCTACGGGATCCCCAGAGTGAAACGCAAGGACTACATGGTGATGGACCGGCGGCCTCTTCCCTACCTGAACTGGATCGAAAAACTCGGGTGCTTCTACTGCAGCTACTTCAACGGGCTCATGGCCCTGGTGTCCGAGGTCGCGGCGCGCACGGAGCAGCATTTCTGTCCCATCAAGCACGCGCTGCGCCCCAAGACCCTCCACAGCCGCTACCGATATTTCTTCGAATACGGCGACATGGAGGCCTATCGGGCCCGCCTGGAGGCCGTGCGCCATGATTTCGCGGACGTTCGGGAAGCTTCCGCCGGACCGTTGCGAAATTTGTAGACTTCCCTCAGGCGAGTCGCGGGTTCAAGAATGATCCGAATCCTTCCCCAGCGGCCAGGGCCTGCACCAGGGCGCTGCCGATGACGGGCGTCGCGCCCATGGCCCGCACGGCCCCCAAGGCAGCCGGATCGCTGAGACCGAAGCCCACCGCCAGAGGCCGACTTGAAAGGGTTTGCAGGGCTGCCACGCGCTCTCCAACGGGCTTGAGATCCGTGGCGCTGCCGGTGCCGGTGACACCCAGGCGCGCCACGACGTAGGCGAAGCGCTGGGCGAAAGGATGGCCGGGACCGGGATCGGGGCGGCGTTCCAATAGCCCCTTGGCCCGCTCCAAATCGGTGGTGGGCGAAAGGAGGGGAATCATCGGATAGCCCGCTGAGCGGAGCCGAGCCTCGAATTCCACTTCTTCTGAATCAGGCAGATCCACCACCAGCAAGGCTTTCACGGGTGTGGGCCGAAGCAGTTCCATCAGGCGATCCGCGCCGATCTGGAGCAAGGGGTTCAAGTAGGTGAAGAGGATGAGATCGGGACTTTCGGTCAGGCCGGCGAGGGTTTCGAGCACGCGCAAGGGCGTGGCGCCCCGCTGGATGGCGCGGTGGGCGGCGGCTTGCAGCACGGGGCCATCAGCGATGGGGTCGCTGTGGGGCAGGCCGATTTCCAGCGCCTCGATGCCCAGGGCCTTGGCCTCGGCAAGCAGGCGCGGCAACGACTCCAGGGAAGGATCACCGGCCATGATGAATGGAAGCAGTGGATTCATGTTCATCGTTCCTTAAATGCCTAATTTCGATTGATAGGTCGCAAGATCTTTGTCCCCACGCCCGGAAAGCCCCAGCAACACCGTGGCGAAACCACGCTTCGCCAGTTCCGGCAACAGGGCCAGGGCGTGGCTCGATTCCAGCGCGGGCAGGATGCCTTCGGATTCGCACAACCATGTGGCTGCTTCCAAGGCCTGGTCATCGGAGGCGCGGAGCACTTCAATCTGCCCATCCAGCGCCAGGGCTGCCAACTCAGGTCCCAGAGCCGGGTAATCCAGGCCCGCGCTGATGCTGGCGGTCTCCGCTGTGTGGCCGTGCTGGTCTTGCAGCAGGAGGGTCTTGCACCCGTGCAGCACCCCCATGCGCCCGCCGTCCAGCCGCGCGGCATGTTCGCCCAGGGCCGAGCCATGCCCCCCTGCTTCCACCGCGAAACGGTGCAACGCATCCCCCAGGAAGGGCACCAGCAGGCCGAGACCATTGCTGCCGCCCCCGGCGCAGGCGATGACCGAATCCGGCAAGGCACCGGTCTGTTCCAGCACCTGGGCCCGGGCCTCCTCGCCGATGACCGTCTGGAAAGTACGTACCAAAGTCGGAAAGGGATGGGGACCCAGGGCGCTGCCAAGGATGTAATGGGCCTTGTCGCACCGCGCCGCCCAGGCGCGCAGCGCTTCGTTCACGGCTTCCTTGAGGGTCCCCTGCCCGGCTTCCACAGGCACCACCTGGGTGCCGAAGAGCCGCATGCGCGCCACGTTCGGAGCCTGCCGGGCCATGTCCACCACGCCCATGTACACCGTGCAACTTAGGCCCAGGCGGGCGCAGGCCGCCGCGGCGGCGACGCCATGCTGGCCCGCGCCGGTCTCGGCGATGATCTCCGTCTTGCCCATGCGCCGCGCGAGCAGGGCCTGGGCCATGGCGTTGTTGATCTTGTGGGCGCCGGTATGGGTGAGGTCTTCGCGCTTCAAGAAGAGAGCCTTCAATCCGAGTTTCGCGGCCAGGCGGGGCGCCGAAGTGAGGGGAGTCGGACGGCCCACGAAATGACGTAATTCGCTCTTTAATTCTGTCTCGAAGGATGGATCCTCCACGGCCTTCCGGAAGGCTTCTTCCAGATCCAGCAGGGGCTGCATCAAGGTCTCCGGAGCGTAGCAGCCGCCCAGCCCTCCAGCGCCGAACCGGGTGGGGAGCAGGAATGCAGACGCGGTGGCTGGGCTGTGCCCGGACACCGAGTGGGGAGCACGAGGGGGACGCAGAGGGAGCGAAGCGAGCGGGCGATCCCCCTCGTTCATATTAGTGGCGCGCATGAGAAGCCTCGTCAGTCATGGATTTAGCTGTGCGGATGAAGGCCCTGACCTTCGATGGGTCCTTGATGCCCGGCGAAAGCTCCAGGCGGCTGGCGGCGTCGAAACCCATGAGATGGCTACGCGCTTCCATAGGGATGAGGGCCGCTCTTTCTTGGAGATTGTCCGCCTTAAGTCCACCCGCCAGCAGGAAGGGTCCTGGCGGCGGGTATGTCATTGAGTGAGTCTGCCCGGAACCGCCGGCCACGCCTGTTATGTCAGGGCTTGACTCCCAAAGGTAAAGATCCGCGGCGATACTTGATTGATCTCCGTCATCACACCATGGAAGCAGGATGAAATAACCTTCCGATTTCAATCGTTGTACAACTTTCGCTCGATGATCTCTGGACACATGGGGCTGGATGATTTTGATGCCCGCCGCGCGAGCCATTCGAAGAATGGCTTCGGCATCATCGGACACGGTCACCAGCACGGCGCGGTCCCGCACTTCTCTGGAGGCGGAGGCGAGATCCGCGCAGTGCCTCGGACTGGGCTGATGCGCCACGAAGCCCAGGTAATCCGCGCCCTCAGCGGCGGCAAAGGCTGCATCCCCGGCATTGGTGAGGCCGCAGACTTTGACTTTCATGAAGCCACCCGCGCGTGGGCGCCCGTGAGCACCCGCTCCAGGAATCCTTTGGGATTCGCGCTGCGCATGAGGGCCTCGCCGATGAGCACCGCGTCGAACCCGGCCGCGAACATGTCCACCGCGTCTTCGGGCGTGGCCAGCCCCGATTCACGGATCAGCACCGCGTTGGGAAAGGCTTTTCTGAGGGGCGCCGCCGAGGGCGCGCCCAGGGTGAAGGTCGAGAGGTCCCGCGCATTGATGCCCACCAGCCGTGCTTCGGAGGCCTGGGCAGCGGGTATTTCCGTCAGGTCGTGCAATTCCACCAGCGGCTCCAGGCCCAGGCCCCGGGCGGCTTCGGCAAAGGCAGCGGTGTGCTCCTTCAGCACCCGCGCGATGAGCAGGACGGCGCTCGCGCCGGAATCCGCGGCGTCCAAAAGGTGTTCTTCTGAAATCACGAAGCCTTTGTAGAGGCTTGGCAGGCCCAGTTCTGCGGCCTGCGCGACATGGCAGCTGGAACCCAGAAAATAGCGGGGCTCCGTGAGGATCGAGACGCACGCGGCGCCCCCTGCCTGGTAGGCCATCAGCTGGTCCCGCAAGGAGGTGCCCGCCGCGAAGGGCCCCAGGGAGGGCGAACCCTGCTTGTACTCGGCGATGATGGCACCGCCTTCCCGGAAATAACTCTCACGCAGCGCGGATTCGAAGGGTCCGGCCTGGTCTACAGATAGTGGTTCCCGTTTGGCACCAGGCACCGAAGGCAACTTGGGGATGCGCTTCAACTCGGAAAGCAGCACCTTTTGAAGGTGCGAACTGGGCGCCAGGCCCGTGCCGTGCACCATGTCTTTGGGATTGGGGAAAGGTCTCATGAGCGATCCTCCCCAGACGGGGTGGCCGGGCTTTGCCCGGACACCGCGTGGGGGAGCACGAGGGGATTCGACGCATGCGTCGAATCAGAGCGACCAAAGGGAGCGGGCGGTCCCCCCTCGTTCCTGTAGGACGCCGGGAAGGGCAAGGAAAACCCGCCTTCCAGTGATGCCTTCGCCTCCCTGAAATACTCCGGCAATGAATCCAGTCCCCCGTCGCGGTGCAGCACCAGCCCCAGCGCCACCTGGAGCGCCACGGCATCAGCCACGGCGGGACGGTAATCCGGATGGCTGCTCCCACCATGGAGTCCTCTCGCCACCCCCAGGGCCTCGGCCCGGTCCTTCACCCGCAGGGCGTCCTTGGGGGGCTGCGGGATGCCCAGCTCGCGGGGAACGAGCACCTGCAAGGGTTTCAGAGCGCCTTGGATGATTTCGATGACCATGGTGGGCCCTTCGATGGAAGCTTCGTCCAGCCCCCGGCCTTCGGCGTCCTTGCCGTGAACCACGAAGGCCCGCTTCACCGAACCCTTCGCCAACGCGCCGGCCATGGGCTTCAGCAAGGCCTCTTTCGCCACACCCAGGAGCTGCAGTTGAGGCTTCCCGGGATTCAACAGCGGTCCCAGGAGATTGAAGATGGTCGGGATGCCCAGGCGCTTGCGGATCTCCCGCAGGCGGCCCAGCAGCGGATGATAGGCGGGCGCGAAAAGAAACGCGAAGCGCTGCGCGCGCAGGTCCGTGAGCAGCTGCTCGGGGGACCGGGCCAGGTCGTAGCCTAGGGCCTCCAGCAGATCCGCCGAACCGCACAGGCTCGTGGCGGCGCGGTTGCCGTGCTTCAGCACCGGCACGCCAAGATGGGCCAGGTGCAAGGCCGCCAGCGTGCTGAGATTCGCCGTGGACGCGCCATCGCCGCCGGTGCCGCAGGTGTCCAGCACCCGCAGGCCTGAATCGGGAAAGGGAATGGCGACCTCCTGCAAGGCTTCCGCGAAAGCCGCCAGCTCCTCGGCCTCGGGAATCCGCTGGGCCAGCAGCGCCAGGCAGGCCCCCACCAGCAGGGCGTCGGTGTCCTGGTCAATGAAGGTCTTCATCAATTCCCTGGCCGTAGTGGGCGGCAAAGGCTGGATGGGATTGTGGGTGGTGAGCAAAGTCATGGGAGCGTCCTTCAGGTGCCAGGTTGGGATGTTTTAATTTTCGATTTTCGATTGAAGCACCGCAGCGGTGCGGGTGGTGTCTTCAAGGCTTGGGACTTTCAACTTTTTGACTTTCAACTTTTAACTTTTAACTCTCGACTCTCGACTCTCGACTCTCGACTCTTGACGCTGAACTACCCATTCCCGGCCACCCCAGCCAG
>JAJYMZ010000131.1 GCA_021786615.1 Acidobacteriota bacterium | reverse complement strand
GGTTGCGGCGACTACAGCGCGGTCCAGGCGATCTACCGGGCCCTCGCTTCCATCGGCCGGGCGCCCCACGAGACGGCTTTCGTCTCGGGCATCGGGTGTTCCAGCCGCATTCCCGGCTACACCACCGCCTATGGCTTCAATACGGTCCATGGCCGCTCGCTGCCCATCGCCCAGGGCATCAAGCTCGCGAACCCGGATCTGCTGGTGCTCGCGGCGGGCGGGGACGGCGACGGCTTCTCCATTGGTGGAGGCCACGTTCCGCACCTGGTGCGCCGCAATATGGACATCACCTACATCGTGATGGACAACCAGATCTACGGGTTGACCAAGGGCCAGCTCTCCCCGACCTCGCCCAGGGGACGCATCACCTGCACCTCGAAGTACGGCAGCCTTGAAGAACCGGTGAATCCTCTGCAATACGTCCTCGGCTATGGCGCTAATTTCGTGGCCCAGGGCTCCGCCGCGGACCTGATGGGCATGACCGCCATCATCGAGGAAGCCATCCGCTTTCCAGGCTTCGCCTTCGTCAACATCCAGTCCCCCTGCGTGACCTACGGCGAAGAATGCCAGCAGATCAAGGGGCTGAAGGCCATCACCGAATCCCTGGCCGCCATTGGCCACGACGCAGCCGATCGCATGAAAGCCATGGAAATCGCGCAGTATTACGGGCGCAAGCTCCACACGGGAGTCTTGTACCGGAATCCAGAGCCACCACCCACCTACGAATCCCAGGTGCAGGAACGGCAGGCGGCCCTTTCAAAAGACGCGCCGCCAAAAGAACAGATCCTGGATCTCTTCATCAAGCGATGACTGGTTACTAGGCAACGTCACGGAGGATGCCATGCCCGATGGGACGCACAACCCTGTAGTACAAGGGATCTACGGTCATGAAGTGCTGAACCTGCTCATGGAGCTTGGAGGCGCGGCCACCGTTGATATCCTCCGGAACTCGGCGGCAGAGAGCTTCGGTCCCGATGCCGTCTTCTGCAACTGCCACGGCGGAACGTTCAATTTCGATCAGTTGATGGAGTTCTTCACCGAGCGGGGCAAGGTGGAAAGCGATGGCCGGACGGTCTGCCTGACGTTTTCGCATCCCTGCGGCGGGCACTGAAAACCCAGGTGGAACAGGGAGTTTTGCATGCACCAGTACAAGATCGCGTGGTTGCCCGGTGACGGTGTCGGCGTCGAGGTCATGGAGGCCGCCAGGATCTGCCTGGATGCGCTGAAGTTCGATGCCGCCTACACCCACGGGGACATTGGTTGGGAGTTCTGGCGGACGGAAGGCGAGTCCTTCCCGCAGCGCACCATGGATTTGCTGAGAGACAGCGATGCCGCCATGTTCGGGGCCATCACTTCAAAACCCGTGAAAGATGCGGAAGCCGAACTAGTGCCCGAGCTGAAGGGCAAGGGCCTGATCTACCGCAGCCCCATCGTGCGCATGCGGCAGATGTTCGACCTCTATACCTGCCTGCGGCCCTGCAAGGCCTACCCCGGCAATCCGCTGAACTTCAAGGACGGCATTGACCTCGTGATCTTCCGGGAGAACACCGAGGGCCTCTACTCCGGCGTGGAGTTCAGCCCGGTGCCCAATGAACTCAAAGCTGTATTGAATAAATTGAGCAAACCTTTCACCCATTTCGCGGACATTCCCGGCGATGAGTTCGCCATCACCTGCAAGATCAACACCCAGAAGGGCTGTGACCGCATCATCCGGGCGGCCTTCGAGTACGCGAAAAAATTCGGCTACCCGAAGGTCACGGTCATCCACAAAGCCAACGTCGTGCGAGCCACCGAAGGCCTGTTCCTGGAGACGGGCAAGCGCATCGCGAAGGACTATCCCAGCATCCAGATGGATGACGCCAACGTGGACGCCATCACCATGTGGATGCTGAAGAACCCGAAGAATTATGGCGTCATGGTGGCCACCAACCTGTTCGGCGACATCGTCAGCGATCTGGCGGCCCAGATGGTCGGTGGACTCGGCTTTGGGTGCTCTGGCAACATCGGCGAAAAACTCGCCGTCTTCGAGCCCAGCCACGGCAGCGCGCCCAAGTATGCGGGCCAATACAAAGTGAACCCCATCGCCACGATCCTCGCGGCGAAAATGATGCTGGATTGGCTCGGCGAGCCCGAGAAGGGCGCGAAACTGGAAGCAGCTGTGGCCGCGGTCATCCTCGAAGGCAAGGTGCGCACCTACGACATGGGCGGCGACGCCACCACGCTCGACATGGGCGAGGCCATCGCGAAAAAACTATGAGCCACATCCTCATCCACGAAGTAGGCCCCCGGGATGGACTCCAGGCGGAGCAGCGGATCGTGCCGACGGACATCAAGCTCGAATGGCTGGGGCGGCTGATGGATGCGGGCCTCGACATCATCCAGGTGGGATCTTTCGTCCACTCCGGCAAGGTGCCCCAGATGGCGGACACGGATGAACTCTTCCGCTGCCTCTCTACCCGGAAGCGGAATTCAAGCGTGATCCTGTCCGGCCTGGTGCTCAACGAGAAGGGCCTGGAGAGAGGCCTGGCTTGTGGCGTGGAGATGTTCTGCTTGGGGGTTTCCGCTTCGGAGATCCACAGCCGCAAGAATACGGGGATGTCCACGGAAGAAGCTACACAGCGCATCATCACCATGGCACTGGAGGCCAAAGCGGCCGGGAAGAAAGTGCAGGTCAGTGTGCAAAGCGCCTTCGGCTGCGGGTTTGAGGGACTGGTCCCAGAAGGTCGCGTCATGGGCATCGTGGAGGCCTATCTGGCGGCGGGCCTCACGGCCATAAGCCTTGCGGATACCGCGGGCCACGCTCATCCAGCTCAGGTTTCGGCCTATATCCAGCGCGTCCTCGCGATGGATTCCAATGCCGAAATCACCGCCCACATCCACAACACCTACGGCCTTGGCATGGCTAACGTCTATGCGGCCATGGAGGCCGGGGCCACCACCATCGAGACGAGCTTCGGCGGCCTCGGGGGTTGCCCCTTCACCAAGGTGGCGGCGGGCAACGTGGCCACCGAAGATCTGGTCCAGGGCCTGCAGCGCACGGGTCTGCGCCCTGACATCAAGCTGGATGCCTTGATCCGCGTAGCATGCGATGTGGCGACTTTCTTCGGGCGCGATCTGCCGGGCTGCGTCTACAAGACTGGGTCATTGGCTGGGGGGCGGGGATGAGCCCGAAAATCCTGACAGGCATCAAGGTCCTGGACCTCACCAATGTGCTTTCAGGGCCTTTCACGACCTTGCATCTGGCCCTGCTTGGCGCTGAGGTCATCAAGGTCGAAAACCCCAAGGGCGGCGATCTCGCGCGCTGCTTGGGCATTGTGCCAGAACTGAACAAACGGCTGATGGGGACCAGTTTCATCGCGCAGAACTGCAACAAGAAATCCATCACGCTGAATACCAAATCCGCCGAGGGGAAGGCGATCTTCCTGCGGATGGCGAAGGACGCGGACGTGGTGGTGGAGAATTTCCGGCCCGGCGTCATGGATCGGCTGGGCCTCGGCTACAAGGCGCTTTCCGCGATCAATCCGAAGCTGATCTACTGCGCCATATCGGGTTTCGGGCAGACAGGGCCCGACGCGCTCAAACCCGCCTATGACCAGATCATCCAAGGGCTGTCCGGTGAGATGGCGGTGAACGGCGACGAACGCCTGAACCCACTGCGGGCTGGTTTTCCCGTTTGCGACACGGTGGGCGGCTTGAACGCGGCCTTCGCTGTGATGGCGGCGCTGTACCACCGGGAGCGCAGCGGGGAAGGACAGTACATAGACATCGCCCTGCTGGACAGCATCATGCCCCTCATGGGCTGGGTGGCGGCGAACCTGCTGATCGGAAAGCAGCAACCGGTGCTCATGGGGAACGACAACTTCACCGCGGCGCCCAGCGGCACCTTCAGAACGATGGATGGCCACATCAACATCGCCGCCAACAAGCAGGAACAATGGGAAGCGGTCTGCGACGTGCTGGGCTGCCCCGAGCTGAAGGCTGATCCTCGCTTCCAGGAGCGGGACACGCGCAAGCGGAACCGGAAGCAGCTCACGCCGTTGCTGGAGGCGAAACTGGCCGGAAAATCCACGGCTGCCTGGGTGGATGAACTCAATGCCAAGGATGTTCCAAGCGGGGAAATCCTGGACCTGGAACAAGCCCTGCGCCAGCCGCAAATGATCCATCGCGAGGTATTGAAGAGCGTCCCGCTGGAGGGTTTCGGCGAGGTCGAAGTCTTTGGCCTAACGGCGCAATTCGAGAAGACTCCGGGAACCGTGGAAACGCCACCGCCAACCCTGGGCGAACACAATGCGGAAATCTATTCAGGTCTTGGCATCTCTGAAATCGAGCTGGTGGAACTCAAGACCAAAGGCGTGATTTGACAGGAGCCATGATGGGTATGACCGTCGTCGAAAAAATTCTCGCGCGAGCCTCCGGCTTGCCGTCTGTGATGGCCGGGGATGTGGTGGAACCCAGGGTGGACCTTGCCATGTCCCACGAGAACGCCGCGCTGGTGATCAACCAGTTCCTGGAAGTGTTCGAGGGCACGGGCCTGGAACCGAAAATCTGGGATCCATCGCGCATCGCCATCATCTTCGACCACCGGGTTCCAGCTGAGTCCCCCAAGACCGCCACGAACCAGAAAAAAATCCGCGAGTTCGTCACCGCCAATGGCATCGCCAAATTCCATGACATCCGTGGCGACGTGGGCGGCATCTGCCATCAGATCCTTCCGGAATACGGCTATGTGCGACCCGGCTTCGTGGTGGTGGGAACCGATTCCCACACCACCACCCACGGCGCCCTGGGAGCCTTCAGCTTCGGCATCGGCGCCACGGAAATGGCATCTGTGTGGAGCCTCGGCTACGCGGTGAACATCGAAGTTCCCGCCACCATCAAGGTGGTGGTGAAGGGTGAATTTCCCCCTTTCGTGGGACCCAAGGACCTGATCCTGAACCTCATCGGCACGCTCACCGCGCAGGGGGCCAACTACAAGGTGCTGGAGTTCCACGGCGAGACCATCCGCAAGATGGGCACCAGCGGTCGCATCGCCATCTGCAACATGAGCGTGGAAGCCGGCGCGACATCAGGCATCGTCCCCGGGGACGAGGAAACCGTGCGCTACCTGCGGGATGAAGCAGGTGTGATGGGAGCCATCCCCTGCGTCGTGCCTGACGCCGACGCCGCCTATGTCCGGGTTGTCGAAATAGATGTGTCGAAGCTGGCTCCGCAGATTGCCTGCCCCCACACCGTGGATAACGTGAAGCCCGTCCAGGATGTGGCCGGGACGAAGATCCAGCAGATCGTCATCGGCAGTTGCACCAACGGGCGTCTGGATGATCTCGCCGCGGCCGCGGATATCCTGCGCGGAAAAAAAGTGGCGGAAGGCACGCGGATGCTGGTGTTTCCGGCCTCCGGGAAAATATTCGCGCAGGCCCTCGACAAGGGCTACCTGCACGATTTCATGAAGGCCGGCGCGGTGGTCATGAATTCCGGCTGCGGTCCCTGCCTGGGCGTCCACGAAGGCGCGTTGGGGGATGGCGAAACCGCCCTCAGCACCACCAATCGCAATTTCAAAGGCCGCATGGGCAATCCCAAATCCCAGGTCTACCTTTGCAGCCCCAGCGTCGCGGCAGCCTCGGCCATCACGGGCGTCATCACCGACCCGAGGCATCAGTAGAATGCGAAAAAAACATCACTTCGGTGCGGCCATGTGCTGCAACCAAATAACTGATCCACCGCCAAGGCGCCAAGACCGCCAAGAGTCCCTTTATCCCGCGTATCGGCGTAAACGATGCCGAGAAGAAAGCATGTATATGCCAGCTTCACAGTTGAAATTCAGGTGGCCCGGCGGCGGCCTCGCGCTACGTGTGATCCGCGCCGGGCCGCCTGAATTTGCGGGCTTTTCGCCCGCAGGCGCTACGCGCCTCGTGAAGCGATTTTGGGCCGGACCAAGGGTGGTGCGGCTTGGCGTTCTTGGCGTCTTGGCGGTGAGTTCTTTCTTTGATCACTACTAAACATTCGGAGTCCATCATGCCCAAAGTCATCATCAAGCTCGAGAACGACATCAGCACCGATGACATCTACCCTGGCCGCTACATGGCCACGGTGCTGCCATCAGAAACTCCGCAATATGCTTTCGCGGACAGGACGGACTTCAACGCTCGCCTGCGGGCTAAGGAATTCCCCGCCGGCAGCAGCATTGTGGGCGGCGAGAATTTCGGCTGTGGCTCCAGCCGCGAGCAGGCCT
>JAJYMZ010000188.1 GCA_021786615.1 Acidobacteriota bacterium | reverse complement strand
TCCGATCTGCGGAATCTTGGCAACTTGGGAAGCGTGGAATCAGAATCCATCCCCGCCCACGGTTTCCCGCAATCCCTCAACCTCACGTTGCCGCCGCTGGCGGCGCTCTTCCTGAAACCCGAAACAAGCTCCCCCGCGCATCTCAGCTAGGATAGCCATGGACAAGCTCATCCCCAAACTGCAACAACTCACCCAGAACCTCTGGTGGACCTGGAAGCCCGAAGTGCGGACGATCTTCCGCGACCTGGACCTGAACCTGTACCACAAGGTCCACCAGAACCCCATGTCCCTGCTGAAGCAGATCGAGCCCGCGGAACTGGACCAGCGGGCGGCGGACGTGGACATTCCCGCCCGGGCCGACCGGGCCATGCGGCAGCTCCACGAATACCTCACGCCCGTCACCACCTGGGGCCTCACCCACGCCGGGGCCATGCGCTCCCGGCCCGTGGCCTACTTCTGCATGGAATTCGGCATCCACGAATCGCTTCCCATTTATTCCGGCGGCCTGGGCATCCTGGCGGGGGATCACTTGAAGTCCGCATCTGATCTGGGCGTGCCCCTGGTGGGCGTGGGCCTGCTCTACCGCCAGGGCTACACCAGCCAACTGCTGGACGCAAACCTTTGGCAACAGGATGTGGTGGAACCCTTCGACATCGCGGATCTGCCCCTGGTCCAGGCCGTGGATAGGCATGGCGAACCGGTGCAGGTGTCGGTGGAGCTGCCCGGGCGCAAGGTGGCGGCTTCGGTCATGGAGGTGCAGGTGGGCCGAGTGCGGCTCATCCTGCTGGACACCCGCGTGAAACCCAACAGCCCCGAGGATGCGTCCTTGGCCGCCCGGCTTTATGGCGGGGACCAGCGCATGCGCATCCAGCAGGAACTGCTATTGGGGGTGGGCGGCGCCCGGGCCCTGCGGGCCCTGGGGATATCGGCCAGCGTGTTCCACCTCAATGAAGGCCACTCCGCCTTCGCCCTGCTGGAGCGCGCCCGCTACCGCATCCAGGAGGACGGCATGGACCCCCATCAGGCGCTGCAGGAGGTCGCCTCCACCAGCGTCTTCACCACCCACACGCCCGTGGACGCGGGTCACGACCGCTTTCCCGCCGAGCTCGCCGCGGAGCACTTGATGCCGCTGGCGGAGGCCATGAAGCTGCCGTTGGAAGAGATCCTGGGCCTGGGCCGCGTGAACCCCGACGACCACGGCTCGCCCTTCCTGCCCACGGTGCTGGCGCTGAAATTGTCCCGCCGCGCCAACGGTGTGTCGGCGCTCCACGGCGTGGTCTCGCGCAAGATGTGGAACCACCTCTGGCCGGGCCCTGTGGAGGCCGTGCCCATCGGCCACGTCACCAACGGCGTCCATCTGCCCACCTGGCTGGCCACGGAAATGAACCATCTCTACGAAGAGCACCTGGGGGTGGCCTACCAGTGCTCCCTCACGCGCCCGGATATGTGGACGAAGATCCAGGATGTGTCCTCCGCCGAGATCTGGGAGACCAAGCAGGTGCTGAAGGCCCGCATGATGCGGTTCATCCGGAAACGCGCCGCGGACATGCGGGAGCGCCTCGGACTGCCGGAGATCATCCCGGCGCCGCTGGATCCCGAGGCCCTGACCATCGGCTTCGCCCGCCGCTTCGTGCCCTACAAGCGGCCCGACCTTTTGTTTTCAGACCTGGACCGCCTGGACCGTCTGGTGAATGATCCCGGGCGACCCGTGAACCTCATCTTCGCGGGCCGCGCCCACCCGGCGGACAACGCGGGCAAGGGCCTCATCCAGAAGGTAGTGCGGATCACGGAGGATCCGCGGTTCCGGCACCGTATCCTCTTCGTGGAGAACTACAACATCCACGTGGGGCGCGTACTCTACCAGGGCATTGATGCCTGGCTCAACAATCCCCAGCGCCCCCTGGAAGCCTGCGGCACCAGCGGCATGAAGGTGGTGCTCAACGGCGGCCTGCACATCTCCGTGCGGGATGGCTGGTGGGCCGAAGCCTATGACGGCGAAAACGGCTTCGCCATCGGCACCGGCGAAGTCCACGCGGACCAGGCCATCCAGGACGAACGGGATGCTGAAGAACTTTTTCGCGTGCTGGAAGACGAAGTCGTGCCCATGTACTACGAGAACCGCAACTCCGCGGGCGTGCCCCGCTGCTGGGTGGACCAGATCAAGCGCTCCATCCGCACCCTGGCCTGGCGCTTCAACGCCGACCGCATGGTCCAGGACTACGTCGAACACCTCTACCTGCCCGCCGCCATCGGCAGCAGTTGCCAGATGCCGCCGCCGTGAGTCGAGAGTTGAGCCCGGATTTTGCGATTGCATGACCTTGGCTGGCTTAAGGCTACGGGCTACAGGCTTCAGGATCGCACCACCAATGGCACTGCCCAATGCCAGAGGATTTTTTACCTGAAGCCCGCAGCCAGAAGCCTGAAGCCAGTTTCATCCCGGCCAAACGCAGAATCCGAGTTGAGAGTCGAGAGTCGAGCGCCTAGCCCAGCCCCAGCCTCTTGAAGGTGCGCTGCTTGCCGTCCTCCACTTCGGGCTGATCAAAAGGGTCGAGATCCAGGGCGAAGCCCAGGATGCCGATGATGATCTGCCAGGCCATCATGAAGGCGCCGAGATCCCCTTCGGTGAGCGTGGGCATCGTCCAGCGCAGAACGGGCACGCCCGCTGCTTCCAGGGCCTCGGCGGTGCCTTCGGCCTGGGCGCGGAGGATGTCCGCGCCCCGAAGTCCCGCGAGACCCGGATAGGGCGATCCTTTGGGTGGGTCCAGCTTCTCAGGCGCGACCTTTCCCTCCACAGTCATCACGATCACGCCGAGGTTCCGGGGCCCTGCCATCCAGCGCTGCAACTGGCTGTGCTGATCCACGGGCCCCACGGCCCGGATGGGGGTGAGGCCCTTGCGGACGCCGTCCTTCGCCACCTTGCCCAAGGATTCCGCCACCAACTGCACCCACCAGGCCGAAAGGCTGTCCAGGCGCGTGGCGTAGGGCATCATCACCCATTCGGTGATGCCGCGCTGATGCGCGCTCAGCAGCAGCTCCGCCGTGGCGGCGATGCGGTCGTGCCAGGGACCTTCATTGGCTTCAAGCTGGGCGACGACCTCGCGGCCGCCCTGAAGGAAGGCTGGCACGTCGCAGCCCATCCAGGCGAGGGGCAGGGTGCCGATGGGCGTGAAGGCGGAAAAGCGGCCACCCACCGGCACGGGGATGGGCAGGATGCGGCAGCCATTGGCCCGGCCCCAGGTCGCCAGGGGATTCCCGTCGTCCTGGGTGATGAGCATGGGCGCAGCGAGATCCCCGAAACCGGGCAGCGCCCGCAACCGGGAAATCCAGGTCCAGAGTTCCAGCGTCTTGCCGCTCTTGGATGCATAGACCAACTGGTCCCCAGGCTGGAGTTGAAACTCCGGCGCGGGTTCGGGCGAAGCCAGGGGAACCCAGTTCCGCTGGGCCTCATCGCCGCCAAAGGCTCTCACCATCGTTTCTGAGGGCAGCAGCGAACCTCCGATACCACACCAAAGCAAGCGCTTGGCCGAGCCCAGGTCAGGTAGATCTGGCGAATCCACTTTCAGCCACCCGCCCATGGGATGGGCCTTGATCGCCTGCCACTGGCCGCGGAAGTCCATGTCAGACCCCTTTCATTTCTTGATCTCGAATTCTTGCGCGGAACTGGCCAAAATTTCGATTTTCAATTTTCGATTGTAGCCCTCGGCGTGATGGGGGTTCCCAATCGTCAATCGTCAATCGTCAATCGAAAATTGGAAGGGGGATGCGATTGTGGTAGTGCCAAAATTCCTGGAATGCTCGCGTACATTTCAATATAGGCCCTGGCGGGACCTTCCCAGCCGAACTCCGCCATCATGCCCCGCCGCTGCACCTGCCGCCAGGCGATGGGATCATGGAACAGATCCAAAGCGCGATTGATGGCTTCCCCCAGCACCCAGCCATTGGCCTCGCCGAACTGGAAGCCCGTGGCGGTGCCGTTCTCCAGGGTCTCTGGCGACACGCCCACCACCGTATCAGCCAGGCCTCCAGTGCGCCGCACCAGGGGAATGGCGCCGTAACCTTGAGCGTAGAGCTGCGTGAGGCCGCAGGGTTCCTGGCGGGACGGCACCAGGATCACATCGCACGCCGCGAAAGCCTTGTGAGCCAGGGCTTCGTCATAGCCGATGAACGCCGCCACTCGCCCCGGATACCGCGCCGCGACCTGCCGGAAGGCCGTCTCGATCAAGGGATCGCCTTGGCCCAGCAGCGCCAGCTGGGCCCCCCGGGCCACCAGGTGGTCCACATTCTCCAGCACCAGATCCAGCCCCTTGAGCACATCCAACCGGCTCACGGTGGCGAAAATGGGCGCATCTGGATCTTCATGAAGTCCCAATCTCGCCTGAAAATCAGGACGGTTCGCCGCCCGCCGGCTCGGGTGTTTCAGGTCGTAGTGGCTCACCAGATGCGGGTCTTTCGCCGGGTTCCAGATCCCATGATCCACACCATTGAGGATTCCACGGAGAGTCCCATTCCGTTTCGCCAGCAGACTCTCCAGCCCATGTCCGCCGTCCGCTTGAATCTCACGCGCATAGGTGGGGCTCACGGTGCTGATCCGGTCCGCCAGGCTCAGGCCCGCCTTGAGGAAATTAATGTCGCCTTGAAATTCGACGCCTTCGGGCGTGAAAGAACGATTCGGGAGCCGAAGGTCCTCCAACATGGAGGCCGGAAAGCGCCCCTGGAACGCGATGTTGTGGATGGTCAGCACCGTGGCGGGCCGCGGTCCATCCCCATAGGCCACATAGGCGGGCATGAGGCCCGCGGGCCAGTCGTGGCCATGCAGGATCGAAGGCTGCCAACCCGCGGAATCCCCCGCCCGGCCCAAGTGCGCGGCCGCCCAGCAGAGCGCGGCGAAGCGCCTGGCGAGATCTTGCGGATGGTCATAGGGACCGCCGGGCCGATGGAAAAAGGCCGGCTGGTCCAGCAAGTAGAGGGGCAGCCCTGGAGCGTCCGCCCGGAGAATCCGCGCCGGGCCACCTCCCATGAGATCCGGGAAGACAGCGGTTTCGCCATGAATTCCCACGGATGATAGAAGCGCTGGATAAGCCGGCAGAAGCAAGCGCGCATCTGCGCCCTGGGCGCGGATGGCCCGGGGCAGCGCCGCCATCACGTCACCCAAGCCACCGACCTTGACATAGGGGAACAGCTCCGAGGCGACGAACAGGATGTTCAAAGTCTAGGACTCCAGCTGGCTCAGCATGCGCTGGGAGATGAGGGTGACTCCGCCATCGGTGCGATAAAACCGGCGGGCGTCCTCCTCGGGATTCTCGCCCACCACCAAGCCCTCGGGAATGCGGCAGTCCCGGGCCACGATGCAGCGGCGGAGACGGGCATGGCGGCCGATGTCGCAATCCGGAAGCACCATGGCGCCATCGAGACGGGCGTGGGAATGCACCAGAACCCGGCTGGAGAGCAAGGAATGGTGCACGTGGGCGCCGGAGATGATGCAGCCGCCGGAGACCAGGCTGGAAAGGGCGACGCCATTGCGCATTTCCCCCGCGTGGACGAATTTCGCGGGGGGCAGTTGTTCCTGGTGGGTGGTGATGGGCCAGGCCTTGTCATAGAGATTCAAGGCTGGATTCACGGTGGTGAGGTCCATATTGGCCCCCCAATAGGAATCCACGCTGCCCACGTCCCGCCAGTAGGGCTCGGCGTGCCCCTCGTTGGGAACGCAGCTGCGCTCGAAGCGATGGGCGTAGACCTTGGCTGCATGCACCAGCCGTGGAATGATGTCCTTGCCAAAATCGTGGCCAGAGTCAGGATCCTCCGCATCCCGCTGGAGGGCCTGGTACAGGAATCCCGCATTGAACAAATAGATGCCCATGGAGGCAAAAGCGCGATCAGGTTTATTCGGGATGGAGGGCGGGTCCTCCGGTTTTTCCACGAAGGAAAGGATGCGGCCCTGTTCATCCACCTGGGCTATCCCGAAACCCCTGGCGGCCATGCGCGGCACTTCCAGGCACGCGATGGTCATGTCCGCCCCGGAATTCAAATGGTCCTGGAGGAACACTTTATAGTCCATGCGATAGATGTGGTCCCCGGCCAGGATCAGCACCGTCTCGGGATGGGCCGATTGGATATTGCTCAGGTTCTGGTACACGGCGTCCGCCGTTCCGCTGTACCAGGCGTTCTTGTCCATGCTCTGCTGGGCGGGAAGCACATGGACATACTCATCCAGATTGCCCGCCAGGAAGGTCCAAGATCGG
>JAJYMZ010000300.1 GCA_021786615.1 Acidobacteriota bacterium | reverse complement strand
AAGAACGATGAGTTCACCTGGGAGACGAGCGACTACGCCTGGGCCCCGGATTCCCAGTGGATCGCCTACAGCTTCGTGGAGCCCAACCGCAGCAGCCGCATCCATCTTTACAATTTTACGACGAAGCAGAAAGTGGCGCTCACGGATGATTTCTTCGATTGCCTCAACCCGCGCTTCGATCTCGATGGCAGCACGCTGTACTTCCTGAGCTACAGCAATTTCCACACGCAGCTTGATCCCAGCCAGGACAACCATATCCAATCCGCGCCGGTGCAGGTCATGGCGGTGAAGCTGAAAGCTGGTGACGATAAAGGCGCTTTCCGCATTGATGTGGCGGGCCTTTCGGATCGCATCGCCCCCCTGCCGGTGAAGCCTGGAAACTTCTTCCATTTGAAAGCCGGAAAGGGCCTGGTGGGCTGGGACGAAGTTTCAGCCTGGGACGACGCCGTGGCAGAGGAACTCTACGCGCCAGGCGGTGGCGACAAGTGGAAACTGCACCTCTTTGATCCCGCCGCCAGGAAGGACAAGGAGGCGGTGCTCACGGACACTCTCAGCGACTGGACCTTCGATGCGGAGGGCAAGCAGGTGATCCTGCGCAAGGGCGCCGCATTCCATACGGGCGAGGCCTCGGCCCTGTTCGCTTCAAAGACCCTGCCGGAGAAGCTGGATCTCGAGCGCATGACGATGACCGTGGCTCCCCGGGAGGAATGGAAGCAGATCTTCGAAGACACCTGGCGCTGGTACCGGGACTTCTTCTATGACGCGAACATGCATGGCAACGACTGGACCGCCATCGGCGCCAAGTTCCGCGCCTGGCTGCCGGACCTGAATTCCCGCTGGGAGCTGAACTGGCTTCTGAGCCAGATGGTGGGTGAGCTGAACGTGAGCCACACCTACGTGGGGGGCGGCGATTTCGGTCCCGCGCGGCTCACGCCGAATCCTGTCTACCCAGGGCTGCTGGGCGCCGACTTCAGCGCTGAGAATGGCTACTACCGCTTCGCGAAGGTCTACGGCCCCACGCCCTACGCCCGGGATCTCAAGGCGCCCTTGGCGGATCCCGCGCCCCAGGTGAAGGAAGGCGAATACCTGCTGGCCATTGACGGGAAACCCCTGCGGGCGCCGGTGGCCATCGAGTCCCGCCTCCAGGTCGTCAAGGGCCAGAAGGTGAAGCTCACCGTGAACAGCAAACCCAGCCTGGAGGGTTCCCGCACCATGGAGGTAGAGCCCATCGCTATGGATTGGGGCCTGCGCTACAACCGCTGGGTCGCGAACAACATCGCGGAGGTGGACAAAGCTTCCAACGGCCAGCTCGGCTACATGCACATCACGGCCATGGGCGACCAGAACATCGGCCAGTTCGACAAGTACTGGCACGCCTTCCGCTACAAGAAAGGCATCGTCATTGATGTGCGCGGCAACGGCGGCGGCTGGACCGAATACTTCATGATTGACAAGCTGGAGCGCAAGCAGGTGGGCTTCAATGTGCTGCGGGGGATGGGCCCGTTCCGCTATCCCAACACGGCTTCCGATGGGCGCTACGTCTTCCTCAGCAATGAGCAGAACGGCAGCGATGGCGAGGCCTTCCTCATGCATGTGAAGGCCCGCGCCCTCGGCACCATCGTGGGTGTCCCGAGCTGGGGCGGGCTGGTGGGCATCATCAATGCCCAGCGCACCATTGATGGTGGCATCGTGCAGCAGAGCAACAACGCCTTCTACGGCCGCGAAGGGAAGTGGTGGATCGAGAACCACGGCGCCGACCCGGACCTCACGGTGGAGAACGATCCTGCCAGCTCGCTGCAAGGCCACGACCGCCAGCTCCAAGTGGGCATCGAGACCCTGCTGAAGCAGCTGAAGGAAAATCCCACACCAGCCTTCCCGACGGTGCCAGCCTATCCGAAGAGGTGATGGGGAGTTCCCGTGAGGTTGAAGGAACTGCTTTGGGTACTGTTGCTGGCCTGTCCGGCCGGGGCGCAATCCCTCTCGGAAAGCAGGCCTGCTCCTGCGGTTCCCTACCTGGGACAGCGTCCCTTCGCGGTGCTGGGGCCGGACGACGGCCTGCCGGCCGGTGGTCCCATCAGCATCGCCCAGGACAAGGCGGGGTTCATCTGGCTGGGGACCGAAGGCGGACTGGTGCGGTACAACCGGGGCCAGTGCCGTCGCTGGACCACGGAACAAGGGCTCCCTTCGACCTACATCGGCGCCATGATTCCGGATGCGGAGGAAGGCCTTTGGCTCGGAACCCAGCGAGGGCTCGTCCGCTTCCGGGGAGGGCGCTTCGAGTCCGCCCGGCTCGGAAATGCGCCATCCCAGGCCTCCTCCACCAGGATGGCCCTTGATGCGAAGGGGCGGATCTGGCTGATCACGGGCCAGGGAATGTTCCGGCAGCAGGACGGCCTGACCTTCACCCAGTTCTCCAACGACCCGGAAGAAGCCTCGGGGGTCCTCACGGCCGGGCCCAGGAGCGGCGCCATGTACCTGGCCCTGGCCAGCGGCATTCGGGCCTACCTCGCCAATGGCACCACCCACACATGGAAAGAGGCGGACGGTCTTCCCCCAGGCATGCCGGCGCTGGTGGTGGAGGACGGCTTGGGGCGGCTGTGGGCCGGATCGGGACGGACCTTGGTCATGAAGGAGCCGGCCGGAACTCGCTTTCTGGATCAATCCCATCGGCTCCATGGGAGCCTCACACCCAACAGCACTCCTTTCGTGGACAGGGATGGCAGCATCTGGATTCCCACTCAGGACGGGGCTGTCCACATCGTGGGAGACCGCACAGAGCGGCTGGACATGGAGGGCGGCTTGCCCTTCCGCTGGGTGCGGTCGCTCTTCCGGGACCGGGAGGGGACCCTTTGGGTTCTGGGCCCGGCCTTGGCGCGCCTCCTGGGCGGGGGAAGGGTCTGGAACTACACCCTGACCAAGGGTTCTTCGGGCGAGATGGTATGGTCCATCGCCCGGAACCGGGAAGGCGCTCTGTTGGTGGGCACGGACGACGGGGCCGCCAGGCTGGAAGCGGACGGACTGGCGCGCATTCCCGGCACCGAGGGCCGGCGGATCAAAGCCATGGCCGAGGACCGCCAGGGCACCTTGTGGATGGTCAGCACCATCGGTTCCGCCCTTTGGCTGCGTCCCGGGCAGACCCGCGCGGAGAAGCCCAACTTGGGCGAACTGGGCAGCAACCTCAACAGCGTCACCGAGGACGGAGGTGGCCAGTTGTGGCTGGGACACAGCAGCCGGGGGCTCCTGCGGTGGGATGCAAAGGCTGGGAAGCTGAACCCAGAGATAGGCCCGGACTTCATCCACGCCAAAGCTCTGGGCGCCTTTCTCATCCGGGAGGACAGCCAGAAACGGCTTTGGGTGGGAACCACCGCGGGCCTCCTGGTGAGGGTGAGGCTCGGCCAGTGGCGTCTCTACACGGACAAAGACGGCCTGCGGCCCCACGCCGTGCGGGGTATGGCCTTTCTGCCGGATGGCACCGCCTGGATCCAATATCAGGAGCCCCAGGGTCTCACCCGGGTACGTCTGGACGGAGACAGGCTCACGGTCCTGGAACAGAGGAACACCCGCAACGGCTTGAGGACGGACCTCAACTACGCCGTGCAGGTGGACGGCCGCGGCAAGGTCTGGGTGAGCACCGACCAGGGCCTTTCTCAGCTGGATTCCGGCCTCCACATCGGACGCAACGAAGGGATGATTGACGAGGACTGTTCCATCCAGGCCCTCCTCATCGAAGGAGCCAGGATCTGGGTGGGCACTTCCGGGGGGCTGGTGCGCTATGACAGCGACCCGTCTGATTCGCCGCTGCCCCCGCCCCAGGCCCAAGTGATCCAGGCGCAGTTCGGCGGCCGATGGCTGGATCCGCCCTTCCCGTCTCTGGATGCGCTGCCCTACCGGGACAACACCGTGGAATTCAGGGTGGCGGCGTCCACCTATGAGAACGAGCGGGACCTGCGGTTCCAGGTGCGGTTGGCTGGCTTGGAGGATGCCTGGCGGGAGGTTGAACCCCGCGTGATCCACTATTCGGCGCTTCCGGGGCATAGCTACCGCTTCGAGGTCCGCGCGGCCCAGGGCGGGGGGGGCTTCGGCCCCGTGGCTGGGCTCGATTTCGTCATCCGCCCACCCTGGTGGAAGACCTGGTGGTTCACCACCCTGGAAGGCCTGCTGGGGCTCGGCCTGATCTACGGTCTCGTCCGTCTTCGCATTGCCTCCCTGGCGCAGAGCCGGGCGGACCTTGCCTCCCAGGTCAAAGCGCAGACCGAGGAACTGCGCGCCCGCAACGAGGAACTCTCCACCGCCCTGACCCAGGTGCGCCAGCTCTCGGGCCTCCTTCCCATCTGCTCGAACTGCAAGATGATCCGGGACGATGGAGGCTCCTGGAATCCGCTCGAAAGCTATATCTCCCAGCACTCCGAAGCCGACTTCACCCACAGCGTCTGCCCGAGCTGCATCAAGGCGCTGTACCCGGATTACAAGTTGCCTGAGAAATAATTTCGGAGGTGCGCCGTCCAGCTCGGCACCGAGACGGGAATCCCCGGTGGCAGGCGCCCGGCTGCGGGCCTTGAGGGCTTCACCCTGATAGACTCGTCTGTTCGGGAACAGCCCCACGGGTTTGCGATCGAAAAATGATCGCCTGGAGAGTCGCGTGTTTGGAAAGACTTCGGAAGGTAGCACCGGAAGGCTTGTGCAGCTTTGCGCGGGCTATTTCCTGTTCTATGTGGCCACGGGGCTCATCGTGAAATATTTCACGGGGAGCGTGGACGGCGCCGCGCCGCGCATGGACGACATGACCTTCCTGGCCTACAACACCTTCGGGGCCAATCTCACCTGCCTGGTCCCCGTGCTGGCGCTGGGCTGGTGGCGGATGAAGAGCATCCGGCCCATCCGGGTGGGCGCCTGGGAGATCCCTTCCGAATTGCTCTACATCATTCCCAGCGGCATCTGCACCGCGGTGGTCATCCCCACCACCACGCTGATGTACACGCTGCCCATTTCCGTGATGGTGGCCATGGTCATCATGCGGGCCAGCGTCATCGTCATCGGCCGCGTGGTGGATGGCATCCAGATCGCCCAGGGGATCCTGACCAAGAGGGTCTATTGGGAGGAGAACGCCGCCGTGGCCTTCGCGGTGCTGGCGGCCAGCATCGAGCTGGTGGGCAGCAATGGCGCCAAGGGCGGAGGCTTTGATTTCCTGCACAACCGCGCGGCCGTGGTCATCCTCGTGAGCTACATCGCCGCTTACGCCATCCGCATCTACATCATGAACTACTACAAGAACACCCGGCCCAAAGGCGTTCCCCTGGACAACCGCGCCTTCTTCGCCACGGAGCAGATCTCGGCCTCCATCGCCATGATCGCCATGGCCGCGTTCGTGTACTTCTCCCCGCGATTCATCACAGGTTGGGGACAGCTGCACCAGGTCGCGGGTTTCGTCGCGGCCATCCACTCGCCCATGCCGGCCTGGATGTGGGCCTCGCTTTCCGGCGTGGCCTTCGGCATCGTGGCGTTCTTCAGCGTCTTTATCTTCATGTTCAAGGGCCGCACCGCCACGTTCACGGGCCTGGTGAACCGGCTCACGTCGCTGGTGGCGGGGACCACCGCCACGCTGCTGGGCTGGGTCATCTTCGGCAGCAAATTCCCCAGCCTGCAGAACTGGGTGAGCCTCGGCTTCGTGCTGGTGGCGGTGGCCTTCCTGACCCGCGCCGAACGGAAGCGGACGAAGGAACTCCTGGCGGCGAAGGAAATCTGACTGACCTTCTGAATCCGCTACTTCGCCGCGATCAATTGATCAAATGCAGCCTTCAGCCCGCCGTGGATGGCCTGCACGTCGGCGGGCTTCCAGAGCTTGGGATCCTCGCGGACGAAGGTAGTGAGGTCCTTGCGGTTGTCGAAGCGGGCCACGGGCAGGTGGTAGACCTTGGTGATGTAGCGGTCGCCTTCCTGGACGATGCGCTCCACGCGGAGGGAGCCGGGGCGGTCGCTCTGGTCCATGAGCCAGGCCATGTCGTCGCAGCCGTACTGGCCCAGCATCACTTCCATGGGCACGCTGTGGTTCAGGATGCTGCCCTGGCCATCGGGCCGGCCGCGCTCGATGTTCTTGCGGCGGCTTTCGGCCGGATCCACCCAGACATAAAGCACCGCGGCTTTCTCCAAAATTTCCGGCGACAGGGTTTGGAACGCCGAATCGTAGCCGTGGGGCGGGGTCAGCGGAAAAGCTGATCCGTGGGCGCCCCCCCGGGCGGCCTC
>JAJYMZ010000097.1 GCA_021786615.1 Acidobacteriota bacterium | reverse complement strand
GGCGGCTCTGAACGCGGAGCTGGAGGAAGTCCGGGCGCGCACCGAAACCCAGCGGGAAAAGGTGCATGAGCTGAACCGCCACGTGGAGCATTCCTTCAATCCCGTGTGGGGGCCGCTGTTCCGCGAAGGCGATGAGCAGACCCGCCTGGGGGACCAGATCCAGCAGTACGCCGGCGCCTATACCGGCAAGATCAGCAACCTCTACATGGTGGACCCCAACACCACGGTCTATGCGCCGGCATTGGCGCTGCCGCACGAGCGGATGTGAGTGGGCTGTGGGCGGTAGGCTGTAGGCTGTGGGCACTAGGCTGTGGGCACTAGGCTGTGGGGGCAAAATCTCTTTGGTGTCGGCCTAGGCAAGGGCATATTCTTCTGGTTGATATCCCCCCGAAGCCTTTGGGCGACGGGTGCGAGGCCACCGCGAGGTGGCCTCAGCTTTTTAAGCAGAATGTGGCCGACATTCAACACAAATATTGATTCCGAGATAATCCTCTAATTGACTTTCGCATCTTAATCAATGGCTGCTCGCTACTGAATCGGGTCGGAAAAGATTCACCACCAAGACGCCAGATTTCATTTTGTCTCGTGTATCGGCTTGGCCGATACCGAGAAGAGCGCCAAGAAAAAATATCCACCACCAATCGCTACGTCACGGGATTGCTTCGCGGGGGCGCGCAGCGCCCGCGGGCTGGAAGCCCGCAAATTCAGGTGGCCCGGCGCGGATCACACTCAAGCGTGAGGCCGCCGCCGGGCCGCCTGAATTCATACCGCGAAGCTGGCACCGGATAGGGTGCTTCTGAGACAACCTGAACCGCATGGCGTGTCCTTATCCCCTTCATCCCCTCCATCCCTGTTTATTGGTTTTTTAACAGGGATGAAGGGGATGAAGGGGATGGCCTGACGCCTTGGGCCGGCTTGTGCCACGCTGTAGGGAAACAGCGGGGCTCATGTGAACCAGCTTTTCTTCGGCGACAACCTGGATGTGCTGCGGGAGTCCATCAAGGACGAGTCCGTGGACCTGGTGTACCTGGACCCGCCCTTCAATTCCAAGCGGGACTACAACCTGCTGTTCAAGAGCCCCGAAGGCGCGCAAAGCCACGCGCAGATCGAAGCGTTTGAGGACACCTGGCACTGGAGCGACCAGGCCGAGCGCGAGTTTGACCAGATCCTGCGCAGCGGCCACACCAACGTGGCGGACCTCATCACCGCCTTCCGCTCCTTCCTGGGGCAGAACGATCTCATGGCCTACCTGGTGATGATGGCCAACCGCCTGATCGAACTGCACCGCGTCCTGAAACCCACAGGCAGCCTGTATCTGCACTGCGACCCCACGGCGAGCCACTATCTGAAGTTGGTGTTGGATGCGGTTTTCGGGGTAGAGAACTATCGGAATGAAATCGTATGGAAGCGGGTTCAAACGATCAAAGGGAACTTTGGCCAGGGCAGCAAGTATTTTGCTCCGAACACAGACTCAATCTTCTTTTACTCCAAGTCCGGGAATCACACTTTTCGTCAAGGGTTTCACGATTACTCAGCAGAATATGTTGATGGATTCTTCAAGTACACGGAGGCGGATGGTCGTCGCTATCGCTTAATCAGCATGATTGGCCCCGGCGGCGCCGCGAAAGGGAATCCCAGCTATGAGGTGTTAGGGGTCACACGCTACTGGCGCTACTCCAGAGAGAAAATGGCCAAATTTTTGGAAGATGGAATGATCGTCCAATCGAAGCCGGGGACAGTTCCACAAAGAAAGCAGTATCTGGATACAGGTAAAGGTGTTCCAGTGCAGTCGCTTTGGGACGACATCCCACCTGCTTCGGGCAAAGAATCACTCGGATATCCCACCCAAAAACCAGTCGCTCTACTCGAGCGCATCCTCCTCGCCAGTTCCAACGAAGGCGACGTGGTGCTGGATCCCTTCTGCGGCTGCGGCACGGCGGTGCATGCGGCGCAGAAATTGAACCGGCAGTGGATCGGCATCGACATCACGCACCTGGCCATCAGCCTCATCGAAAAGCGGCTGCGAGACGCGTTTCCCGGCATCGCCTTCGAGGTCCACGGCACGCCCAAGGATTTCGAAGGCGCGCGGGATCTGGCGCTGCGGGACAAGTACCAGTTCCAGTGGTGGGCCTGCTCCCTGGTGAACGCCCAGCCCTTCCAGGGCAAGAAGAAGGGCGCCGACGGCGGCATTGATGGCCTCATCTATTTCACCGACGCCGTGAATGGCAAGCCCGCCACGCAACGCATCATCGTGAACGTGAAGGGCGGTGGAAAAGTGGACGTCACCATGGTGAAGGATCTGCGCGCCACCATGGAGCGCGAGAAGGCCCCCATCGGCCTTTTCGTGTCGCTGGCGGAACCCACCGCGCCGCTGAAAAAGGAAGCCGCCAGCGCGGGCCTGTACCGGGGCAGCAATGGCCGCGACTACCCGCGCATCCAGGTGCTCACCATCGAGGAATTATTGGAGGGCCGCAAGCGCCCGGAGTTCCCCGACATGTCCATGGGCACGCTCACCTTCAAGAAAGCCAAGCGCGAAAACCTGAGCCTGGCCGCCGAGACGCCAAACCTGTTCAGCGCCGAGGATGACGAATAGCAGATTCCGCAAATCACTTTTTTGTGGAACGCTGATCCTGTTCAGTGCCGGGGATGAGCAATGGCGGCTCCAGCAAAACAACTTTTTTCTTGCCTGGTATCTTTTTCCCATCCCCGAAAATCCCCCTGAATCCCCGGCTAAAAAAGGCCTTTTCAGCCGGGGATACACGGGGATTTACGGGGATAAAGAATAAACTTGGTTTTGTTTTTCCTTTTAAATTTCCCCGGCAAATCACGGATCTCCCCGGCGATGAATCGTGTTGTTCTGACTTACCGCGCGAGCCGTGTCTCCATCTCTTTCAGCGCTTCTTCGGCGGCGGCGAAGGCTATTTCCAGTTCCGGCAGGAATACCGCGGCTTCGAAGACGCGATTTTCGGCGGCCAGTTCCTCCATCCGCTTGGCGATGTCCGTGACGGGCCGGGCGTAGACGTAGGCGGCGCTGCCGCAGAGCGCGTGGGCGGCGGCTTTCAGGGCCTTGGCATCCTTGTCTTGCAGCGCCACCCGGATGTCGGCCATGCGGGCGGGCGCGTGGGCCCGGAACATCACCAGCAACTCGCGCAGCTCGTCGCGGTCCTCGGCGTGAATGGAGTGCAGCAGGGAGACGGTGTCAATGGGGTGGCGGAAATCCGTGGCCGGAATCTGGACGGGCATCTGCATCGTTTCGCCAGCCTCTTCTTCCAATGGCTCGCCATTGGGAGCCAGGGCCATTTCTGAGGTTTCTTCATCAGGCGCCGCCGAGGCCGGGCGGAGGATCAGGGTCTCCTCCGAAGCCAGATTCCGTTCAGATTTCAGCTGCCGCAGGATGGCGTCCCGCAGTTCATCTCGGCTGAAGGGCTTGGTGAGCAGATCGTCCATGCCTGATTTGAGGAAGCGCTCGCGATCCCCTTGCAGCGCGTGGGCGGTCATGGCCAGGATGGGCAATTTCCCGCCTGCGGCGCGGATGGCCCGGGCGGCTTCCAGGCCATCCATTCCGGGCATCTGGCCATCCATCAGGATGAGATCAAACCCGCCCCGGGCCGCCTGCTCCACGGCTTCCAGCCCCGTGGAAGCGACGGTCACCACGGCGCCCATGGATTTCAGCAGGCGGACGGCGACGTGCTGGTTCAAAGGATTGTCCTCCGCCATAAGGATCCGGCGCCCGGCCAAGGCCATGGCCTTCGCGGCCGCGGGGGCCGCTTCATCCGAGGTTGCCTCATCTGGCCCGAACCACCCCGCGTCGCCGCTTCCAGATCGCTTGGACGCCGCTTCCAGCAGCTCCCGCAGTTCGAAAGCGAAGACAGGTTTCCGGAGCATCGCGTTGAAGCCCGCGGCCTTCAGCGCCCAGATCTCCCGCGGCTGGTGCATGGGGCAGAGCAGCACCAGCAGGGCCGAGCTTTCAGGATGCTCGGCGCGCAGGGTCTTGGCCAACTCCCATCCGCCCATGCCCGGCAAATCCTCATCCAGCAACACCAGGTGGTAGGGCTTTTGGTTGAAGGCGGAAACCAGGATGTCTTCCATGGCCTCGGATCCAGTGGAGGCCAGGCTCGCTTCCAGGCCCCAGCGCCACAGCTGGTCGAACAGCGCGTTGGCGCTTTCCGGCAGATCGTCCGCCACCAGCACGCGGAATTCCGGAGGGAAGCTCAGAACCTTTTCCGCCCCTTCCTTTCCTTCGGCGGGTTTCAGGCTCAGGGTGAACCAGAAGGTGGTGCCGTGCCCCTCCTCGCTGTCCAGGCCGATGACGCCGCCCATGGCTTCCACCAACCGTTTGCTGATGGCCAGGCCCAGGCCCGTGCCGCCAAAGCGCCGCGTGATGCTGGTGTCGGCCTGGCTGAATTTCTCGAAGAGCCGGGCTTGTTTGTCCAGGGGAATGCTGGGGCCGCTGTCCGCCACGGACAGCATCAGCGCGTGGCGGTCCTCCTGCTGGTCCGTCACCCGCACCGTGAGCTGCACGAATCCGGTTTCGGTGAACTTGATGGCATTGCCCAGCAGGTTCAGCAGCACCTGGCGGATGCGCTCCGGGTCGCCCAGGTATTCGGGGCTGCCTTCGGGCTCGAAGCGCAGCACCAGCTCCAGTCCCTTCTCCTGGGCGCTGACGCTGAGCAGATCCATGAGGTCCTCGCAGAGGCCCCGCAGGTCCACGGGGACTTCCCGCAGCGCGACTTTCTCGGCCTCGATCTTTGAAAAATCCAAGATGTCGTTGAGGATCGAAAGCAGGGCCTGGCCCGCGCGGCGGATGGTCTGGGCGCTGTCCCGCTGTTCCCGGCTCAGGGAAGAATCCAGCAACAGATCCGTCATGCCCAGAATGGAATGCATGGGCGTGCGCAGTTCGTGGCTCATCACCGCCAGGAACTCGCTTTTGGCGGTATTCGCGCGCTCGGCCTGATCCAGGGCTCCTTGGATTTCTTCGGTTTGCGCGTGGACCAGATCGCCCAGGGCCTGGTTCTTGAACCGCAGCACGCGCGTCCTGAAGCGGAAGGCGAGGGAGATGAGGGCCAAAGCGGCGGCTGCATAAAATGCAAGGGCCCATGGGCTGCTCCACCAGGGTCCCACCACCCGGAAGTACATTTTCGCCGGCGGTCCCCAAGGCGAGGCCCCGGCGCGGCTGCGCACCTCGAAACGGTAGACCCCCGGCGGCAGGCCCGCGTAGTTCACCTGGGAGGAGGCGATGTCCCTCCAGTCGTTCTGGAAATCCAGCAGCCTCACCTGGTGGCGCACCTTGGCGGGATTCAGGAAGGACATGGCCGAGAAGCGGATTTCCAGGGAGGGCAGCTCGTGGGGAATGCGCAGGACCTGATCGAAGCGCGTGGCGGTGTCGCCGGCCTTGGGGCCGAAGCGGGCCTCGGTGAGGATCGTCACGGGGCTGGGAAGGGAGCCGCCTTCGCCTGGGGCATGGAAGCGCCCCAGCCCCGCTGTGGTGCCCACCCACACATCCTTGCCATCGCAAAGCAGGGCGCCCAGGATGCAGTCCTCGCCTGGGAGCCCTTCCAGCTTCCCGAAAGTATCCAGCAGGCTGCCGTCCCACCGGGCGGCGCCCAGGGCCGTGCCCAGCCACAAGACGCCGCGCGCGTCGCAGGCCAGGGCATTGATCTGCACATTGGCAAGACCTTGGTTCTCACCCAGCTGCTCCAGGAGTTTCAAGGACTCGCCGCTCAGGGCCACTTTCGCGGCGCCCAGGGATCGGCCATAGGCGATCCAGACGGCGCCTCCAGGGGTGGGGGCGATGCAGCGCACTTCGGAATCCGACAGCCCGTTAGCGGCCGTGAACCTGCGCCAGCGGCCATCTTCCAGGACCCCAAGGCCTTCGCTGCCCCCCACCCAGATGCGTCCCTGGGCGTCCTCCGCCACGGCCCAAATGTTTTCCCTGGAGGAACCACCGGGCAACGCTATGGATTCTGCTTCCAGCTGTCCCGAAGCGCCGGAGCGGATCAGGCGCAAGCCGCCGTTGCTGGTGGCGGCCCATAGATTGCCCGAGCGATCGAAGCAGAGATCGCGGACGAGGGTGTCGCCATCCCCCAGGTCCTTGATACCTACCGGCGCGAAGCCGTGGCCTGAAGATTCCCATGCGTAGAGCGCGGCACCATCCCGTCCCCCGGCCCAGATGCGGCCATCAGGGCCCAGCGCCAAGGTGAGAGGTCCGAAGGGGAGATGAAAGGGCAACAGTCTGAAGCCATCCTCGGTTCCCTGGGCCACGCCACGGTTGGTGGCGGTCCAGAGAACCCCCTGGCGATCCCGCAGCAGGGACCAGACCTGATTGGAAGGGAGGCCTTCGCGGGTCCGGTAGGCGCTCCAAGCGCCTTGTCCCAGCGCGTGGAAAAGCTGTTCGCCCGCCACCCAAAGGCTATCTTCGCGATCCACGAAAACCTGGCGGCAATAGCCGAAGCTCAAGCCCGGATCAGGATGAAGCGGGACCAGGGCATCACCTTCTGCCCGAACCAGGCCCGCCACGGTGGGGATCCAGACCCGCCCCTTGGAATCCATGCTCAACGAGCCTTCGCTGGAAGCCATTCCCGCAAGCCGGGGGGCCAGATCCTCGAAAGCCTGGCCTTCGCGGCCTCTCAACAAGTGGCTCCGGCTGCGGATCCAGATGCGGCCGTCCTGATCTTTCAGGACCGAAAAGGCCCGCTCGCCGCGCAGTTCCGGCAAGGCGGAGGCCGGCCGCCAACGATCCCCGTCCTGGATCCAGAGTTCGGCGCCCGCCACGGCCAGAAGCCCCGAGGCATTCACCGAAAGCGCTGTGGGGGGCGCGGTGATCCACCCCGCCAAGGGCTGGAATCCCTTGGCCGGCGAGCCGGCAAAAAAGCCCTCGGAAGTAGCCACCCAGACGCTTCCACCCGCAGATGCCAGGGACCGGACCGGCGCGTTTGAGGATCCCGGGAATTGAATCCGGTGAAAGGCGGTGCCATCGAAATGGAAAAGGCCCCGGTCCGTGCCCACGTAAAGCCCACCCGCGCCGTCCTTGGCGAGGTGGGTCGCCCAGGGCCGCTCCAGACCCTGAACAGACCCGAATCGCTGGAAGCGGGCGCCGTCGAAACGGAAAACGCCATCTTCGGTGCCGACCCACAGGTAGCCGCGATCATCCTGGGCCAGGGCGGACACCGCGAAATTGGTCAATCCCTGCTCGGCGCCGAAAGGCTGGAAAGCCACGGTGCCAGGGCCTTGGGCGTGCATGAGGGAGCCCAGGCAAAGCGCCACGCAGGCGGCCAGACCGCGGAACCACGACCCTCTTTCCCGCATGGACATGAACATGGATAACACAAACTCGATGGAAGCGATCGGAGGGATTCTGGCTTTAGCCGCGCATCAAAAGGTTGAGTGCGCGGCCGGAACTAAGCATTCTAAGGTCATGGCCCTCCGAGTCGCACTGGTAGACGATGAACCCGTCGCGCGTTTGCGCCTGGGCCGCCTGCTGCGGGAAGCCGGGTGCCAGGTGCTCATGGAACTGGAAGACGGCCACCAGTTGCTGGCCTGGCTGCGGGAAGGCCACAAGCTCGATGCGCTCTTCCTTGACATAGCTTTGCCGGGACCCTCGGGCATGGAAGTGCTCGCGGAGCTGCGGGATGGCCCGCCCGTCATCTTCGTCACGGCCAACGCGGAACATGCCGTGGCCGCCTTCGAACATCAGGCTTCGGACTACCTGGTGAAGCCGGTGACCGCGGATCGCCTGGCGAAAACCCTGGCCCGTCTCGAGGGCGGGGAAGCCCGCAAGCCCGAAGCCGCCCCGGCTGCACCGGCGGCCGCCACTCGCTTCCCGGTTAAGGCAGGCGATGGGAAACTGCTCCTGGAACTGAAGCGCGTGGCCTATTTTGAAGTCATAGATCAGGTGGTCTGGGCCTGGGCCGGGGGAAAGAAATTCCGGTGCACCTGGACCAGCCTCAACGATGTGGAGACTGCCTTTCCGGGTGTGGCCTTCCTGCGGATCCAGCGGAACATCATGCTCCGTCCGGAAGCGGTGCTGGGCCTGCGCACGCTGCCCACCGGGCGCAAAGCCGTGCTGCTGCCCGAGGGCGTCGAGCTGGAAGCCAGCCGGAATGCGGCGCATTACCTGAAGGAAAAGCTGGGATTGTAGAAAGGCCCAAGTCTCAAGGTTCATTCTGCCTCGGCCATGACAGTCGCCCGCTCGTCAGGGTGAACAGACTTTCCGCAAGCGCTTCGGAGGGCCAGCCAGCCATGGCCCCCTGGAAAAGCCGATGATGATGATCGGGCATTCGTGATTCCTCCTCCGGGATGCTGGATGCCTTTCCTCCCCCCCGCCGTGGAAACTGCCACGGATGACAAAAGGCCTCCTGTTATTCGAATGGATGGGAACGGGCTGCGGCGGGCGGGAGGGAATCTGATTCATCAAGGAGCTGAGTCAGATCGGGAGTCTGATTCGCCCGCCGAAGGGATTCTGTGCTGCCGAAGACCGGAATGGGCAGCCATTGCGTTGGGTCTATGGACTAGCCTGGAGCACGCCAGGACCGCACCCACCCGGCTCCTGCTCTGCGCGTTGGCCGCGGCTGCTTCCGCTCACGAAGGTGACCAACAAGCATCTGCTGCCTGTTGGGAGGGAACCGATGATTTTCCATCCGGTCCGTCAGATGGTGCATGCCGGGGTGACCGACATCCTGGTGGTGACCAGCACGGAACATATGGGGGAAGTGGTTCAACTGTTGGGCAGCGGGCGGGACTTTGAGTGCGCGTTCACGTATCGGGTCCAGGAGGAGGCAAGTGGAATCGCCCACGCCTTGGCCCTGGGAGAAGATTTCGCGGGCGCATCACCCATCCTGGTGCTGTTGGGGGACAATATTTTCACTCATTCGATCCTGCCGTTCACGGCACATTTCCTGGACCAGGGGAGTGGAGCCCGAGTCCTGCTCAAGGCAGTGGGCAAACCGCAACGCTATGGAGTGGCCGCCTTGGATGAACACCAAGTCATCGAGATCGAGGAAAAGCCGAGCCAACCCAAGACTCCCTATGCGGTGGTGGGGGCCTACTGCTATGACTCGCAGGTGTGGAAAATCATCGCCGGGCTTGAACCTTCGTTGCGGGGGGAGTACGAAATCACTGCCGTGAACAATGAGTACATCCGGCGCAGGGCTCTTCACTACGATATCGTCGAGGGTGATTGGACGGATGCGGGGACCTTCGAGAGTTTGTCTGAGGCCAACGCCATGATGCTGGCCTGCGGCAACCGGATCCAAGGGTGCCCACCTTGAGGGACATGCTGGTCACCGGGGGCGCTGGGTTCATTGGTGCCAACTTCGTCCGCAGAATCGCCTTGCATCATCCTGATGCGCGGATCGTGGTTCTGGACAGCCTTACCTATGCGGGCGATGCGAGCCGGATCCAGGGGGTTCGTGGTGTGGAGCTGGTCGTGGGGAACATTTGTGACGGCACACTTGTTCGCGACCTTCTGATCTCCAGGCAATTAGGCTTCATCATCCACTTTGCCGCTGAGAGCCATGTGGACCGCAGCATCCGTGGTCCAGCACCCTTCATCCAGACCAACCTCGTGGGCACATTCAGCCTGTTGGAAGCGGCGCGTGAAGCCTGGGGCGACGACTCTAGCGCCCGGTTCATCCACGTGAGCACAGACGAGGTCTACGGTTCCATCGAGATCGGGCAGGCCCAGGAAGGGGCGCCTTACGCACCTAACAATCCTTACAGCGCGAGCAAGGCGGGATCTGACCACTTGGCTCGCGCCTATCACCGAACCTACGGCCTTCCGGTCCTCGTGACCCACTGCACCAACAATTTCGGTCCATTCCAGCATCCTGAAAAATTGATCCCTTCAGCCATCGCCTGTATGGCCAGGAACGAGCCGGTGCCCATCTATGGGAATGGACAAAACATTCGGAACTGGCTTTTCGTAGAAGATCATTGCGCGGCATTGGAACTGGTGTTGGCTCATGGAATTCCCGGTGAAGCCTACGGCATTTCAGGGGACGAGGAGTACAGCAATTTGGATCTGTTGACCGTGTTGGCCAACCGGGTTGACCTTGCCTTGGGGCGGCTCCCAGGTACCAGTTCTGCCCTATTCGAATTCGTGCCCGACCGGCCCGGCCACGACCACCGCTATGCGCTGTCGAGCACCCGCATCCGCGATGACTTTGGTTGGTGCACAACTACAACATTGCTGGAAGGAATGGACCGCACGATCATGTGGTATCTGAAGACCATGGATTTGTGACACGGCTGCACCTGGTCTTCAATTCCGGTAGCATTCACGCATGGCGGAATTGACACTGGAGCAGGCTCGGCGGAAGGCCTGGGAGCTGCTGCATGGGGGTGAGTTCCGGGCGGCAGAGACGGTTTTCGAGCACATCCTGGGGGTTAGCCCCAGGGACGCCGAGCTTTGGCACATCCTGGGCTTCCTCGCCTCCTGGGACCGGCGGTTCGCATTGGCTGAAACCCGCCTCCGTGAGGCCCTTCGTCTTCGTCCCGGGTATCCAGAGGCCCTCAACACCCTGGGCTCGCTTTTGGATGCCAAGGGCGAATCAGACGGAGCCCTGAAAATGCTGAACGCAGCCCTCGGCCTCAAGCCGGATTTCCTGGAAGCCCTGTACAACCGAGGCAGGGTCCTGCAGGCCCTGGACCGCTTCGAGGAAGCCGAAGGGGATTACCGCAAAGTACTGCAGCAGATGCCTGAAGCCGCGGATGCCCACAACAATCTGGGTCTCGTCTATCAGCAATTGGGCAACCCAGAACGGGCCTTGGCCTGCTTCCAGGCGGCGATGGACTGCAGCGCCAAGGAGGCCGGCCAGCGACGGGGCGCGACTTTCAGTTTGAAGGGCAGCAAGCCCCAGGATGGGACTCGGCCGGATCCCCGCTTCCATTCAAATTTCCTCATGGCCTTGAACTATGTGGACAAGCTTTCACCCGAGGAGATCAAGCAATCTCACCTGGACTGGGGCCGGACCCATGGCGCGGCTCTGGCTCCCGGAGGGGATCCATTCCCGGCGCATCCAGGCCGGGAGCGGCTCCGGATTGGTTACGTGTCTGCGGATTTCCGCAAGCACTCGGTCGCCTTTTTCGTGGAAGGCGTGCTCAAGGCGCACGACCGGGAACGCTTCGAAATCTTCGCCTACTATGCCCACCCTTTTGAGGATCTGGTGAGCCAGCGTATGAAAGGATACGTGGACCACTGGATCCCCTGCGCGGCCATGGAGGATGAGGAGTTGGCGCGGCGAATCAGGCGGGATGGCATTGACATCCTGGTGGACCTCGCGGGCCATAGCCAGGGGAACCGCCTGCTGGCCTTCGCCCGCCGAGCCGCCCCGGTGCAGGTGAGCTGGATCGGGTACCAGAACACCACCGGACTTTCGGCCATGGACTACCGCCTCACCGACCGCTTCGCGGACCCTGAAGGGGAGACGGAACAGCTCTACACCGAGCGCCTCGTGCGCCTGCCGATCCGCCAGTGCTTCGAGCCCCCTCAGGATGCGCCGGACGTGTCGCCCCCTCCGGCCCTTGGTTCGGGACGGATCACCTTCGGCTCCTTCAACGCCTTCAGGAAAATCACGCCAGCCTGTCTGGATCTGTGGGCCCAAGTGCTGCGGACCCTCCCGGAGGCTCGATTGCTGATGCTGGAGGCCGGGAGTACCCAGGTTCAGGAATTCTTAAACACCGCGTTTTCGGATCGGGGCGTCGCCCCTGAGCGACTTGAGTTGCGGGGCAAGGTTTCATTCCAGGATTTCCTGTCTTTGCACGCGCAAGTGGATATCGCCTTCGATCCCTATCCATATGGGGGTGGCACGACCACCTGCCTGGGACTCTGCATGGGGGTCCCGGTGGTGACCCTCCAGGGGCCCAGCATCGCCTCCCGCAGCGGGGCCAGGCTGCTGGCTCCCATGGGGATGGAGGACTGGATCGCCCGGGATGCCGAGGCCTACGTCAGGGTGGCGGTGGAAAAGGCCCGCGACTTGGAAGCCCTCGCCCGGCTGCGGGAAGGACTGCGAAGCCGGATGAGGAATTCAGCCCTCGGCCATCCCCAGACGCTCACGCGGGCCCTGGAAGAAACTTTCCGGAATATGATGGAAACCTGGCACCGGACCCACGCAGCGCAAGTAGGAGACAGCCATGCAGGATCCTGAGACCTTGCTGCAAAAGGCGGTGAAAGACCATCAGACGGTATTGCCGGATGGCACCGTGCTCATGGACCTCATTGACGGAGTGCAGTGCCACGAGACGAAGAACATCATCACGGGCAATGGCATGACCACCGAGATTTTCCGTCATGACTGGGCCCTTCATGGGCTCGCCATCCAGCACATGGTCCATGTGAGTTTCCGGCCTGGGGGTCTGAGCGCCTGGCACTTGCACACCCGCCAGACGGACCATATTTTCTGCACCGCCGGGAGTTTGAGGCTGGTGCTGTTCGACGACCGGCCAGGCTCCCCCACCCGCGGCCGCCTGAACATCTTCCATCTTTCCCGCATGCGGCCCACCCTCCTGGTGCTCCCGCCTCATATCTGGCACGGGATCCAGAATCTGGAGGCCGCGGAAAGCAGTTTCATCAACTTTTTCGACCAGCAATTCTGCTATGAAGATCCTGACGATTGGCGCTTGCCCCAGGACACGGATGCCATCCCTTATCGCTTTGTGCCCTGATGCAGGGCGTTCCCTTCACTCTCACCCTTTTCACCAACGACCCTGTCCTGGCCCGAGCCGCGGATGAGGCGAGGGTGGACCGCATCGGCCCGGATCTGGAGAGCCTTGGCAAGCGCGAGCGGCAAGAGCATCTGGATACGCGCATGTCCGATCACAGCCTGGAGGACGTCGCCGCCGTGCGGGCCGTGCTGCGGAATGCCAAGGCATTCGTGCGTGTGAATCCCTTGAATCCAGGCTCCCGGATGGAAGTGGAATCCCTCCTGGAAGCGGGGGTTCAGGTGCTCATGCTGCCCATGTTCCGGTCAGCGCCGGAGGTGGCGACCTTCGTGGACATGGTGGGGGGAAGAGCCCGGGTGGTTCTTCTGCTGGAGACCGCGGCGGCGGGCCTGAGGCTTCGGGACATCGTACGAGTGCCCGGCGTGGACGAGATCCACTTCGGGCTCAACGATCTGCGGCTCAGCCTGGGAGTGGCTAGCCACTTCGAAGTCCTGGCTTCCGACTGGATGGAACTCCTCTGCCGCACCGTGGGGGAGGCGGGAATTCCCTACGGCATCGCCGCGGTGGCCCAGTCCGGGGATGCCCATCTGCCGGTGCCTTCGGATCTTGCCTACGCCCAGTACGCGCGGCTTGGGTCCCAGGGCGCCCTCCTGGCCCGGTGCTTTTTCAAGGAGGGCATGGACCTCCAGGAGGAGGTTCGCCGCATTCGCGAGCGCATGGACCATTTCCGGGAATTGGAATCCCCGGCCTTGGCCGGATGGCGGGAAGCCTTGATCGAGCACCTCCGGGACCACTCTCCTGTTTCTTGACCCCGGAAGTCACCGGAGGAAACCGAAGAACTGTCGCAGCCGCGCCATTGCGTCACACCGTGACGTTTTTCCTCGCCTTCGCGATCACGTGCTTGATGGCGGCCACCACCTGATCCTGGTCCTCTTCGGTCAACCCAGGCCAGAGGGGCAGGCTCAGCAGGCGCTCGCCGCTCCACTCGGTGTGGGGCAGGCCGTCCTTGGGCAGGGCGTGGGCGTGTTTCGCGTAGAAATCCTGGTAGTAGGTGTGCCAGTGCGTAGGGCGGTAGTGGATGCCGGTGCCGATGTTTTCCTCCTTCAAAGCCGCGACGAATTCATCGCGGCTGAGGCCCGCTTTTTCTGGATGGAGGCGCAGCACGAACAGGTGGAAGCAGTGGCCATGGATTTCGTCGCCTGGTGTCGGCAGCATCACTTCGTCCATGCCCTGGAAGAGGTCCAAGTAGCGATGGAAGAGCTGGCGCCGCCGGGCGTTGAAGCCATCCAGCTGCTTGATCTGATGGAGGCCCAGCGCGGCTTGCAGGTCCATGAAGTTGGCCTTGCGGGCGGGCTCCGTCACATCAATGTGGACACTGCCTTCCTTGCTCTGGCGCTTCCAGGCATCCCGCTCGATGCCGTGGAAGCGCAGGCGCTGGATGCGCGGCAAAAATTCATCCTTGAAGAACGCGATGGCCCCCCCTTCGCCCGTGGTCATGTTCTTGTTCGGGTGGAAGCTGTAGACGCTCATCACCGAGCGCGGATCACCGCCGATCTTGGTGCCTTTATAGGTCGCCCCCATGGCCTGGGCCGCGTCCTCCACCACCCAAAGGCCGTGTCGTTGGGCGATGTCCCAGATGGCCTCCATGGGGCAGGGCAGGCCCGTGAGATGCACGGGGATGATGCCCACGGTGCGCGGCGTGATGGCCGCTTCGAGCTTGGAAGGGTTGAGGTTCAGCGTCACCGGGTCAATGTCCACCAGCACCGGAATACCGCCTTGCAAGACCACCGTGGACAGCGTGCTCACCCAGGTCAGGGATGTGGTGATGACCTCGTCGCCCGGCTGCAGGTTCAAGCACTGCATGGTGATTTCCTGGGCGGTGGTGGCGCTGTTCATGACCCGGCAATGGGGCACGCCGTTGTAGGTTTGAAGCTCCTCTTCGAACCTCGCGCTCTTGGGCCCCGTGGTGATCCAGCCGCTGTGGATGGAATCAATCATCTCGTCAATTTCGGCTTGCCCGATCATGGGACGGGTGAAGGGCAGGAAGGTCTCGCGGCGGGTGTACGGCATGGCAGGCTCCGGCTTCTAGGCTAGCGGGTGGACGCGGATGAGCCAATGAGTGGAAAGTTGAGAGTCGAGAGTCGAGAGTTGAGAGTCAAACGTTCTGGGGCTTTCAGGATCGCGATTTCATTTCAACCCCGATCATTAAGGGTCGCGGAAGCTCGGGCTTTACCTTGACCAAGACCGCTGCCCGGCGTATCAACAAGCATGAATCCACCCATACAAACCTCTTGGAATGCCTCATCCCTCCGATACGGCTCTCATTTCAGACCTCGTTAACGGCCCATGCCCAGGGCCCACGTCACCCATCGCCATGCTCGAAGAGTGGGCCCCCAAGGGTGGACGGAAGTAGCAGCTGTCAGCAATCGGCTGTCAGTAAAAAGGGTCGGGCCAATCGGCCCGCCCCTTTTCTGCGTCTGAAAGGGATTATGAAAATGGAGGATGCTGAAGGGATTTTGGCTGAACTGATCAATTACTCTACAAGGAGAGCTGATGGATGCGGCCAGATAAGTTTCGCCCTAGAGGCAAGCCTTTTGGCACGTTCCTGGATCCGAGTCTCATCCCACGAATCGTGTGCAGAAATCTCCAGGTTCAACTTCAGCAGCGATGCGCGAAGCGCGTCTCGCTTGGATTGGCCGCTACGAGAATCGGCTTGCGTGTAGGGGAGTTTTCCAAGCCTTGAGTTATTCGGAAGGGTCAGCAGGGTCAAGTTTCCCAGGGAGTGTTTCAGGATCTGCCTTCTATCGATTTCACCCCAACGTGGATCACTCCCCTGGACTCCATAATCGAGCGGAGCACTGGCACCGCTTGGAAGCGGCCAGTGTTCAGCCCAATCTTCAGGTAGTACGTGCTCGATGGTCAGGGAAGCGGGAAGCCATTTCCCTTCATCGAACCGATCCCGAGATGCCAGTTCCAGTTGACGGAGGATGAAGTTGAGCCGCTGGGCCTGAAGCGAAGTGTATTGAGGGCGAGTTGTGATTGCCACTTCAAAGTCCTCATCCGTCGGGAAGCGCACTGAATCGCCTTCCGCCTGGGCCAGTGCCTCGCTGAAGGTACAGACGGAAACCCCCTCGGTTCGGAAGATGGCTGCGAGCCTCAGGAACATCAGGTTGTACCCCTTGGCGGTAAGGCCGCAAAGTGCACGCCGGACGATGTAGCTGGAAATTAACCGGTACAAATTAGCCTTAGTAGCTTCATCGGTATCGCTGTCGGCGATAACGAATACCAATGGATACGCGGTTGTCACATCGAAGACCTGCAATTCGCGGGCAAGGTCAGCTAATGCATCCTCTCCCGCCGGAACAACCAGCTTTCGATAGGTTGGTGTATGGCGGAGAAGCACCTCCAGTTCCTCGTCTACGGATTTAAAGGAGCGGGCAGTCACGAAGGCCTTGTAGTGTGCGTAAAGTTCGGAAAGCAATACTTCTTTCCCGCTCTCAGCGGCCAGTACATGGGCAAGGAAGAAGTCGATTCTTGGCTTTCGAATTCGGCCCTGGGTCGCATCCTCCTTCCAGAAGGCATCTTCAAACTGACCCCACCTTGATTCCATCAGCATTTCAGGATCCTCTCCCTGGCGGATGGCGCGATGGAACACATCATTTCTCACGAGATCCATGGCCGCAAGGGGTTCGCCGCCGCTATTCAGCGTCTCAAAAATAACCTGAGCATCGTCCGTTTCATCCAAGGTGATGACAATGACCCGGAATTCTTCCAGCACCGCGCTGGAAAGAGCGAGGAATCTTGAATAGGTGTCGTCTGGCGCACCCTCGTCGATGAAAGCCAAGGACTCTTCCCAGAAGAACCACCAAGCCCTCAGGGGGAGCGGAGCGGTTTCCCTGATGTTCCCGTTCTTAAAGAAGTGCTGCTGGTATTTACTGCGTAGCACTTCTGTATCCAGGTCGATCAAATCCCGGAACAAGGGACGGTCATAGGAAGTGGAGTGCAGCTTGTACCGTTCAATCTTCCGATCCTTCATGATCGGAGTATCTGCGTTCACGAGGTAAGTCGTGAGCTGATCGGCTAGAACTCCGAAGCCCTTGACCCTGCCTAGGTCCCGCAATGCCGCAAGAAAAAGCTGATAGGTCATGAGGCGCTGCTGCCCGTCTACCACATCAAACACGGGAATGGCACCGAAGGTGAACTTCCCCCTGGGGCTTAACAGCAACGCACCCATGTAATGAGGGTAGGAAGGGCCGCCGGCAGAAATGCGATCAACGGCCTTCGCTTCTACTGAATCGAAGAACTTTTCAAGCTGTCGTGCCCTAGTCCAGGCATAAGTGCGCTGATAGATAGGTACCACAAAGCGCTTGGGATCCTTCAGAACATCGCCGACTTGAAAGGGTTCAGCCTTCACATTGCCTCCAGGTCAAGTTCCATCGTTCCACCATTCATTAGAGTCAGTTTCATAACTAAGGCCAGAAAATTGCAACCGAATTGTCGGGAGGCAATCCTATGGCACGCGGAGAGATTCGGCTTACAGACGCTGATTGGGAGCGGATATCGGCGCTTCTGCCGACGCTTCCGACGGGGAAGAAAGGGGGGCGGCCTTGGGCGGAGGACCGTCCAGTCGTCGAAGGCATTCTTGGGGTGTTGAAGACCGGAGCGCGATGGAGGGATCTCCCGGCCGCCTATCCGAGTCCAGCCACCTGTTGGCGCCGATTGCAACGCTGGGAGGCGGACGGAACCTGGCTGAGGATCTGGCAGGCTTTCCTCGCGGAATTGGATGAGCGGGGGCAGTTGGACTGGGAGGAGTCCTTTCTGGATGGGACCTTCGCTCCCGCGAAAAAGGGGGCGATGCAGTCGGACCCACCAAACGGGGCAAGGGAACGAAGTGCATGCTGGCAGTTGACGGCAACGGCCTACCGCTTGGGCTTCTCATCGCCTCGGCATCGCCCGCGGAAATCCGTCTCGCGGACGAAACCCTGAGAAACATCCGGGTCCCGAGGCGTAGAGGAAGGCCCCGTCAGAAACCCGTTCGCGTGATCGCAGACAGGGCCTACGACAGTGATCCCTTCCGCGAGCAGTTGGCGGACCGCGGCATCGAACTGGTCTGCCCCCACCGGAGGGGCCGTGTGCGCCCTAAAACTCAGGATGGACGGAGGCTCCGCCGATACAAGCGGCGTTGGAAAATCGAAAGGACCAATGCCTGGCTGTTCGCCTTCCGCAGGTTGGTGGTCCGTTACGAAGTCATACCCGCGCTCTACCACGCATTCCTTTGCTTCGCTTGCGCCCTCATCGTGCTGCGATGGTTATGAAACTGCTTCTAGACATTTGGTGTCGAAATTACTGCCATGGTGGGCATCCACTCCGACCTAGTGGTTATCCTCGACTTCAGCCTCGGTTCTCCCCGCTCGCCTTCACGAACGCCATGAACAGCGGGTGGGGATTCAGGGGGCGGCTCTTGAACTCGGGGTGGAACTGGCAGGCCAGGAAGTAGGGGTGGTCTTTCAGTTCCACGATCTCGACGAAGACGCCATCGGGACTCATGCCGGTGAATAGCAGGCCCTTGTCCTCCAGGGTCTTCCGGTACTCGTGATTGAACTCGTAGCGATGGTGGTGGAGTTCGCTGATCTCGGTGCTGGCGTAGGCCTTGGCGGCTTGGCTATCCGGGGCTAGGCGACAGGGATAAGCACCCAGACGCATCGTTCCGCCCAGCTCCTCCACATCCACCAATTCCCGCAGCTATACACCACCGCAGCGACGCCATAAAGGTTCCAGACCCCATCCTTGCTCTGCCACGATCGGCTGGGCCCTGAAATGTCCAAACTCCAGTGCACTCCGCCATGGATGAATGCTATACACGCTATACATCAGCCGCGAGGGCCTCAAGGGGGGTCCTGTTCGCGCGGGAACGCGCCACCAAGAAAGTGCTCCAGACTGTCGTCGTGGACGTGGAATAGGCTGGACGCTACAGTTGCAAAAGACACGCAATTGCAGTTTCAGTAGTCGCTGTTGGACCATCACTCCCATGAAAGGCCCCCACGAATGAGCAAGGTCTCGAAGCACGTCTGGAAGGATATCCCGCACGAAGTGATGACGCCGCTCCTCTCGCGCAGGCTGGTCACTGCGGACCACATTATGGTCGCGCAGGTCTTCCTGAAAACGGGGTGCATCGTCCCCGCGCACGACCATCACAACGAGCAGGTCACCTATATCCTCGAGGGGTGCCTGCGCTTCTGGATCGGTGAGCATGCCGATAAGCCCGGGGACGTATACACGGACATCCACGCCGGCGAAGTGCTGATCATTCCTGGCGGCATCCGGCACCGCGCGGAGGCCCTGGAGGAGACACTCGACCTTGATGTCTTCAATCCGCCTCGGCAGGACTGGCTCGACGGTACAGATGCGTACCTGAGCAGCGGGAAGAAGTAGATGGACTTCGGGCTGACGGACAAGGTCGCGCTGGTCTGCGGCGCGAGCCGTGGCATCGGCTTCGCAACGGCGGCGGAGTTGGCGCGCGAGGGAGCGAAGGTCGCGATTGCCGGGCGCGATGCAGCGGCGTTGGAGAGCGCGGTGAGACGTCTCGCGCCATACGGCGATCCGGTGATGCCGATCGCCGCCGACCTGGCGACCACGGACGGCATCGCGGCGGCCGTGGCACAGATGATGACGCGGTACGGACGCGCAGACATTCTGGTCACGAATACGGGAGGGCCGCCAACGGGGCTGACGCTTAGCCACGACTGGACGGCCTGGGAAGCGGCGTCGGCGTTGCTGTTGCGGAGTGCGGTCGAGATGACTCGGGCGTTCGTACCGGGGATGCGCGAGCGGAAGTGGGGGCGCGTGATCGGGATAACGTCGCTCGCGGTGAAGCAACCGGTGGCGTCGCTGGTGCTGTCAAACGCGCTACGGGCAGCAGTCACGGGCTACTTCCGGACGCTGGCCGATGAGGTGGCGGCGGATGGCGTCACCGTGAACACGGTGCTGCCGGGGTATACGGAGACGGAGCGGCTCGTGGCGCTCGCGGATGCGAATGCGAGGCGGACGGAGGCGTCCGTTGAATCCGTTTATGGCGAATGGAAAGCGGCGACGCCGGCCCTGCGGCTGGGGCAGCCGGAAGAGATCGCGGCAATGATCGCGTTTCTGGCATCGGGGCGGGCGGGGTTTGTGACGGGGCAGGCTCTGCTTGTAGATGGCGGCGCGGTACGAACGCTCTTGTAGGCGGGCCGCTGGAACTCTGTCTTTTCCTCGACTGGTGCAGGCATAGGGAGTATCCGGATTCAGGAACACACCCATGCAAACCTCATGGAAGGCCTCGTTCCTCCAATACGGGTTTCATCTCAGACCTCGTTTAAGTTCACTGGCTGATGAGTGCCGCCTGCAAGCCAGCAGGTTGATGAAACAAGGACTGAAACCGGTCCATCCGGGGCCTGCTATTCACGGCAATCAAACCTTTCTAAGTTTTGTAGCCACATCCTCCAGCGCCCATTCCTCCTGCTCGCCGGTGTCCAGATGCTTGACGGAAATGGTGCCTTTTTCAAGCTCGCCATCGCCGAGGATCAGGGCGAGGCTCACGCCCAAGCGGTTGGCGGAGGCAAGGGCCTTCTTCAGGGGGCAGCCGCGGGTTTCCAGTTGCACGCTGAGCCCAAGCGCCCACCATTGCCGCGCCAGCTGAAGGGCTTTGGCCGAGGCTGCTTCACCCAGCGGAATGAGCAGGGCCGGTGGCTCGGAAAGTGCTTCGCCGTGGAGCTGTTTCAGCAACATGGCCAGGCGATCCAGGCCGATGGCCCACCCGAAAGCGGGTGTGTCGGGACCGCCCAGTTGCTTCACCAGGCCGTCGTAGCGGCCGCCCCCCAGCAGGGCGGATTGCGCGCCGAGGTCAGAACTGAGCACTTCGAAGGCCGTGCGGGTGTAGTAGTCCAGACCCCGCACCAGGCGCGGGTTTTCGATGAAGGGGATGCCCAGGGCCGCCAGCAATTCCTTGAGCCGCGCGTGGTGGGCCCTGGAGGCATCGTCCAGGAATTCCACCATGGTGGGGTGGCCTTCCAGGGCCGCCTGGCAGCCGGGATTCTTGCAGTCCAGGATGCGCATGGGATTGGTTTCGATGCGGCGGTGGCAGTCTTCGCAGAAGCGGTCCGCGCGGCCGTCGAAAAAGGCGCGGAACGCCGCATTGAAGTCGGGTCTTGATGCCGGGGTACCCACGGAATTCAAGGACAGCGACAGGAATTTCAGCCCTAGTCCTTGAAGAAAATCGAGAAGCATGGCCAGGGATTCCACTTCCGATTCCGGCGAAGCCACGCCGAAACTTTCCGCGCCGATCTGCCAGAACTGGCGGTAGCGGCCCGCCTGCATGCGTTCGTAGCGGAACATGGGGCCCATGTAATAGAGCAGCTGCGGATCGTTGTTCACCAGGAGCTTGTGCTCCACCATGGCCCGCACCACGCCCGCGGTGTTCTCCGGGCGCATGGTGACCGAGCGGCCGCCCTTGTCCAGGAACTCGTACATCTCCTTGGAGACGATGTCGGAGCTGTCCCCGACGCTGCGCCTGAAGACCTCGGTGTACTCCAGGATGGGCGTGCGGATTTCGCGGTAGCCGTGGGCGCCGAAGACCCGGTGCACGGTTTCCTCGATGCGCCGGAACCAGCGCAGCTCTTCTCCCCAAAGATCCCGCATTCCCTTTACACTGGACGACATCCCATGCTCCCGCGAATCCTGCTCATTCCTTTTCTTAGCCTACTGGCTTGGGGACAAAGTCCCAAAACGCCGGTGGCTGCTCCGCGCCTTAAAATCGCCTTGGACGCGGGCCATGGGGGCGACGACACCGGGGCCAAAGGGCCCAAGGGGCTGCTCGAAAAGAATGCGGCTCTTGCCATCGTCAAGGAGCTGGGCGCGGCCTTGAGTGCGGCGGGCTTCGACGTGATGCTGGTCCGGCGCGACGACACGTTCATCCCCTTGTGGGATCGCGCGAAGCTCGCCAACGAGGCCGGGGCGGATCTTTTCATCAGCATCCACCTGAATGCCGCGCGGGCGCGGGCCGCCAAGGGTTCCGAGGTCTATTTCCTGTCCCTGGATAAAGGCGACGAAGATGCGGCTTCGGTGGTGGCCTTGGAAAATGCAGGAGCGGGCGCCCAGCCTGCCACGGACAACGTCGTGGCGGGCATCCTGGAGGACATGGCGCAGAAGGCCTACCTGCAGGATTCCGAGCGGCTGGCGGTGGCCGTGCAGCTCCAGCTCAACCGGCTGGGGGGCATCAAGGAACGTGGTGTCAAGCAAGCGCCCTTCGTGGTGCTGCGGGGCGCCGCCATGCCCGCGGTGCTGGTGGAAAGCGCCTTCATCTCCAACCGGAAAGAAGAAGCCAAGCTCAAGAACAAAGCCTTTCTCAAGAAGCTCGCCGCCACCATCACCACCGGTGTCCGCCGCTACTTCGCCGGTGGCGCCAGGACCGCGAGGCGCAAAGCCATCGCCACCTCGAGTTGAGCCCAGGTTGCGCCCACCCCAACAATAGCGTCATCATAACTACGCGCCGCACCCGTAGCTCAGTTGGGAGGCTCCATCTCCGCGACTGAGCGAAGCGAGGAGCGGGAGGACAGTCCGGGGGACTGTCCGATAGATGGGAGGCTCCATCTCCGCGACTGAGCGAAGCGAAGAGCGGGAGGACAGTCCGGGGGACTGTCCGATAGATGGAGAGCGCTGCCAGCGCGGATGGTTGCGCCCACCCCAATAAAAGCGTCATCATAAACACGCGCCGCACCCGTAGCTCAGTTGGATAGAGCGCTGCCCTCCGAAGGCAGAGGTCGCTGGTTCGACCCCAGTCGGGTGCACCAAGGAACATAGGAGCCCAGCCCAAGAGCTGTGCTCCTGTGTTTGTTGGGGGGAGAGTCGAACCAGCGAGCCCGCCATCCGAATTTCCGGCTGAGCCCGTTTGCCCCCCCATGGTTTACTGGAGGGCCAGGGAAGGCCCATGAAGCAGAAGATCCCCCTCACGGTCGTCAGTGTTTCTTTCGTGCTCCTGCACCTGGCCTGCCTGACGGTGTTCGTGGTGGCCTTCAGCTGGTGGGCGGTGCTCGTCGGTGTGCTGCTATACCTCGTTCGCATGTTCGCTGTGACGGCGGGGTACCATCGCTATTTCGCGCACCGCACATACCACCTGAACCGCTTCAACCAGTTCGTCATGGCCTTTGTGGCGCAGACCTCGGCCCAGAAGGGCGTGCTGTGGTGGGCCGCCCATCATCGAGACCATCATCGCTATTCGGATACGGCGCAGGACATCCATTCGCCCATCGCGCGGAGCTTCTGGTGGTCCCATGTGGGCTGGGTGCTCTCGGACAAATTCGACGACTACAACCAGCAAAACATCCGCGATTTCGGGAAATATCCCGAACTGCGGTTCATCAGCGCCTACCACTGGATCTGCCCCTGGCTATTGGGCACCGCGGTCTTCGCCCTGGGCCATTTCACGGGCATCGGCGGCTGGAGCGCGCTGGTGTGGGGTTTCGTGCTGAGTACGGTGCTGCTCTTCCATGGCACCTTCAGCATCAACAGCCTGAGCCATCTCTGGGGCACGCGCCGCTTCGAGACCGGCGACCATAGCCGCAACAATTTCCTGCTGGCCTTGATCACCCTGGGGGAGGGTTGGCACAACAACCACCACCACTTCATGAATGCCTGCCGCCAGGGCATCAAGTGGTGGGAACTTGATCTGACTTTCTATGGTTTGAAGATGATGAGCTGGGTGCGGATCGTCCAGGACATCCGGCCCTATCCTGAATCTGCCCGAGTGGCGCCGGAGCTGTAGTTGCCAAGGTTGCCGCCAGAAATGTCGTCGAACAGCGGCATCGCGAAGATCGCGGTCATCGGCGGGGGCATCTCCGGCCTTTCGGCGGCCTACCTGCTGAGCCGGCGTTTTCGCGTGACCCTGTTCGAAAAGCGGGACCGCCTGGGGGGTCATGCCCTCACGCTGCCCGTGGAAATGGCCGATGCGCCCGGTGGTGGGCTGCTTGTGGACATGGGTTTCACGGTCCACAACCGTCAGACCTATCCGAATTTCTGCCGCTTGATGGCCGAGCTGAAAGTGGAGAGCCGCGCCAGCGAGATGTCCTTCGCGCTGCATGGCGGCCCAAGGGGGCTCACCTGGTGTTCCCGTGGATTGAACGGACTTCTCGCCCAGCGCAGCAATGCATTCAACCCGCGCTGCTACGCGCTTTGGCGTGAAATTCAACGCTTCAACAAATTCGTGATCCAGCTGCTGGAAGATGGGGCCAGCCAGGATGTTTCATTGGGTGAATTCCTGGATGAGCATCATTTCAGTTGGGCCTTCCGCGAGAATTACCTGTATCCCATGGCGAGCGCGGTATGGGCCTCGGCGCTCGATCAGATGGATGTATTCCCGGCCTTCACCCTGCTGGTCTTCCTCCGCGATCAAGGTTTCCTGAACGGGGCACCCACCCAACGCTGGCGCACCATTCAGGGTGGCGCCTCGAGCTACATCGAGCCGCTGACGAAACCCTACGCGGACGGCATCGTGCTGGGGGCCAGGATCAAGGAGATCCGGCGCAATCTCGAGGGTGCCGATCTTCGCCTGGAAGGCGGCGATACCCTGCGCTTTGATCATGTGGTGTTCGCCTGCCATGGCGACCAGGTGCTGCCCCTGCTGGGGGACGCCACCAAGGCCGAGCGGGAAATCCTTTCCGCTTTCCGCACGAATCGCAACCCCACGGTCATGCACACGGATGCTTCCATTCTGGACAAGCGGCGGCGGGCCTGGGCGGCCAGGAACGTGCGCACCATCTCGGATCGCGGCCGATTGGTGCTGAGCCATCATATGAACCGCCTCCAACCACTCGACACCAAGTCCAATATTTTTGTGAGCCTCAATGCCGATGAGCTTCTGGATGCCAAGCGCATCCTGCATCGGGAAGTCTTCCACCATCCCCGCCACGACCTGGCCACCCTCCAGTCCCAAGCCAGATGGGAAGAAATCAGCGGCCGCTACAGCGCTTTCGGGCGTACCCACTACTGCGGCGCCCACTGGGGGCTCGGTCTGCATGAGGATGGACTTAATTCCGCGATAAAGGTAGCTGAAAGCCTAGGTATCCACTGGTGAACGAACTATCCAACGAAGAAGGCCTCGTGTATCCGCGCAGCGGATACCGAGAGGACGGACTCAATTCCGCGATCAAAGTCGCCGAGAGCCTGGGTATCCACTGGTGAACGAGATGATGAACGAAGAAAGCCTTGCGTATCTGCGAAGCAGATACCAAGAGGATGGACTCAACTCTGCGATCAAAGTTGCAGAGAGCCTGGGAATCCACTGGTGAACGACAGGATCAACAAAGGAGGCTTTGCTACTCTGTTGGTTTGACGTTTCGGAGGACCCATGGCCGATGCCCAGGCGAACAAGAAATCCGTCATACGCAGACGTTTCCCGTGGGGCTGGCTGGTTCTAGTTCTCATCGTCGTCCTGGCCGTGGGTGGATTCGTGGCCCAAAAGAACGCGCCGGTGCAGGTGAGCACGGTGCCTCCCACGGTCTTCAAGGCCGGGGAGCGCAATCCTTTGGTGACGGCTTCGGGTTATATCGTAGCCCGGACCAGGGCCACGCTCTCCAGCAAAGTGCTCGGGCGCATCTCCTGGCTTGGTGTTCAGGAAGGCAGCCGCGTCCAGCAGGGCCAGGTCATCGCCAAACTGGAGGCGCCGGATCTGGTGGCCTCGCGCAACGCGGTGGCCTCGCAATTGGCGCAGACCGAATTGGACCTGGAACGCTCCCAGAAACTGGTGAAGGACGGCATTCTGGACCAGGCCAGCCTGGATCGTCTTGTAAACTTGGCGAAGCAGCAGACCGAGCAGCTCAAGTACCAGGACGCGCTGCTGGAAAGCATGGTGCTGCGGGCGCCATTCACCGGCGTAGTGACCCAGAAATTGTCGGAGGTCGGCGAGACCGTCGCGCCAGGAAGCGCAGGCGGAGCCAACGCCATCAATGCCATCGCGGTGCTAGTGGATTTCAACTCGCTGGAAGTGGAAGTCGAGGTGAACGAGGGTTCTATCGCCAAGCTGAAAAAAGGCATGCCCGCGGAGATCCGCGTGGACGCCCTCGAGGGCCGGAAGGATGGCGCCAAGGTGCTGAAGGGCCAGCTTCGGGAGATCTATCCCAGTTCCAACCGCCAGAAAGCCGTGATCATCGTGCGCGTGGCCTTCGTGGAAAAGGATCCATTGCTGGTGCCGGACATGGGTGCCAAGGTGACCTTCCTGGGCGACACCTACACGCAAGATGTCGTGGTGCTGGGCCGTGAGCAGGTGGTCAAGCGGAACGGCCAAAGCTTTACCTGGGCCGTGGAGAATGGTTCCGCCGTGCTGAAACCCCTAGCCATGCTGGCCGAAAACCCCATCGGCTTCGAGGTCTCTGGCATCAGGCCCGACACGCGACTCATCGTCGCTCCGCCGGAAAACCTGAAAGCGGGCGCGAAGGTTATCGTGAAGGCGAAATAAAGTGAATGGCAAGCCGATCATCAGGCTGCGCGATGTCGCGAAAAGTTATTGGCGGGAGACGCTGGAGATTCCCGTGCTGCAGGGCATTGATTTCGACCTTCCCAAGGGAGGCTACTACGCCCTGATGGGGCCCTCAGGATCCGGCAAGACCACGCTGCTGAACCTCATCGCGGGCATTGACCGGCCCACGGGAGGCAGCCTGGAAGTCTGCGGCTACGAGCTGAACGATCTCGATGACGACGAGCTGGCGGCCTGGCGGAACATCCATGTAGGTTTCATCTTCCAGAACTACAACCTGATTCCCGTGCTCACGGCGTTCGAGAACGTGGAACTGCCCCTGCTGCTCACCCCGATGTCGCGGCGGGAAAGGCGGGACCGGGTCGAAGAAGTCCTCGCACTGGTGAATCTCGAGGACAAGATGCTCAACTATCCGCGCCAGCTCAGCGGCGGGCAGGAACAGCGGGTGGCCATCGCCCGGGCCATCGTCGGGGATCCCGACCTGCTGGTGGCCGACGAGCCCACGGGCGCCCTAGACCACCAGAATGCCGAGGAAGTCCTGAACCTGATGGAGCGGCTCAACACCGACATGGGCAAGACCATCCTGATCGTGACCCACGACCCCAAGGCCGCGCACCACGCCCGCTTCCAGATCCATCTCGACAAGGGCGTGTTCGACAAGACCGTGGAGGTGAACCGGTGAGTCGGGCAGAATTTTCGATTTTCGATTTTCGATTTTCGATTGAAGCCCAATCGGCGATGGGGGTCCCAATCGTCAATCGTCAATCGTCAATCGAAAATCGAATCAAGGAGCTGTCCCCCTCGGAGTGCCAGCGCAGAAGGCAGGCGAGATGAAGTACCTCCGGTTCATCCTCAAGTCCCTGATGCGTTCCAAACGGCGCACGCTCCTGATTCTTTCCACCATCACACTCTCGGTGTTCCTGGTCACGGTGCTGCAATCGCTGCTCACGACCCTGGACGCGGTATCCAACAATCCCACTTCAAGCAATCGCCTGGTGGTGCGGGCCAAGAGCGGCCTGGCCCAGGTGCTGCCCATGAGCTACCTGGCCTACCTGAAGGAACAGCCGGAAGTCGAATCCGCGACCTATCTGCAATGGTTCGGCGGGATCTACAAAGATCCCAACAACTTCTTCGCGAATTTCGCCTCGGATGAAACCACGTTGTTCCAGGTGTTCAAGGAGGAATTCGGCGCTTCGGGTGTGACCGAGGACCAGATCCAGGATTTCATCCGGGATGGCACCGGGTGCATCGTAGGCCAGGCTTTGGCGGATAAATTCGGATGGAAGGTGGGCGATGTGGTGCCGCTTCAGGGAACGATCTTTCCCATCAACCCGCGGCTCACGATCCGGGTGATCTTCAAGGGAACGAAACCCAGCCAGGAGAATGTGCTGCACTTCCATTACAAGGTGCTGGCAGAGGGCGTGCCCCGGATGAAAGGCAGCGTGGGAACCTTCTTCCTGCGGGTCCACAACGCCGATGAGATCCCGCGCCTGAGCGCCCGCATTGACAACCACTACGCCAACTCGGCCTCTGAAACGCTGTCCGAGACCGAGAACGCCTTCAATCTGAGTTTCGTGAAGATGCTCGGCAACATCACGGCCATGATCCAGGGCATCACCGCCGCGGTGCTTGTGGCCATTCTCATCGTCACGGCCGGCACCATGAGCATCGCCATCCGCGAGCGCACCACCGAGATCGCGGTGCTCAGGGCCATGGGTTTCCGCACGGGACTGGTCTTGAGCCTCTTGCTGGGCGAGGGCATGCTCCTGGTGGGCGCAGGCGGGATCCTTGGCGTGGGCCTCGCGGGCTTGGCGGCCGGCGGAATCCGCAAAGGCATGGGGGCTACGGTGCCCTTCCTGGAAGATTTCACGCTTCTGCCTTCCACCATGCTGCTTTGCTTCGGGATCACCCTTGCCGTGGGTCTCCTCTCGACTTTCATTCCGGCCTACCAGGCCACGCGGCGCCCCATCATTGAGGGGTTGAGGTCCATTGGATGATAGTCGTGGGGCTTCTCGCAGCCGTCTTCCTGGGCTATCTGGGCTGGCTGGCCTGGGCGGCCCTCGCCTATCCCATCCCCCTCAGCTACAACCTGCGGAGTCTCTGGCAGCGCAAGGTGGCCACCATCAGCACCGCGGGCGCCATCGCCCTGGTGGTGGGCATATTCGTGGTGGTGCTGTCGCTAGCCCAAGGCCTTTCGAAAGCCTTTGTCAGTTCCGGTCGCGCGGATCAGGCCATTGTCATGCGCAGCAATGCCCAGTTCGAATTGAACTCCAGCATAGATCGAGGGCAGGTCCGCATCCTAAAGGTGCATCCCCTGGTGGCCAAAGATGCCGATGGACCTCTGGTGAGCGCTGAGGTGGTGGTGATTAAAATCTTCCAGAAATCCGATGGCGCCGACACCAATGTGACCGTGCGGGGCCTTGAGCCCACGGGCATCCGCATGCGCCCCCAGGTGAGGCTGGTGCAGGGGCGCTGGTTCCGCCCGGGCCTTTCCGAAGTGGTGGTGCCCCGCAAGATGCAGCTGCGTTTCACGGGCATGGAACTGGGCAGGAACCTGAAGATGGGAGGGCGCGACTGGGAAGTGGTGGGTGTCTTCGATGGAGGGGGGTCGAGCTTCGATTCCGAAATCTGGTCCGATGTGGTGGATGTCCAGCAAGCCTACAAGCGGGAGAGTTTCAGTTCCGTGCTGGCGCGCCTGGACACGCCGGAGCGCTTCAAGGCCTTCCAAGCAAGCGTGGACGAGGACAAGCGCTTGAAACTGGATGCCGTGAGCGAGAAGGCCTATTTCACGGAGCTCACCAAGTCCGGCGATCCCATCCGCATCCTGGGCAACCTCATCACGCTGATCCTTACCGTGGGCGCGATTTTCGCGGCGATGAACACCATGTACGCGTCCGTGTCGGGCCGCACCAAAGAAATCGGGACGCTGCGCGCCATCGGCTTCCGGCGCCGGGAGATTTTGGCCAGCTTCCAGTGGGAAAGCATCCTGCTGTGCGGGCTGGGGGGCGTCCTGGGGGCCTTCCTGGCCCTCTTCGCCAACGGTATCCAGACTGGCACCACCAGTTTCCAGACCTTTAGCGATGTGACCTTCGCCTTTACCATCACCCCCGTACTGATGCTGGAAGGTGTGGCCTTCAGCCTGGTGATGGGCTTGCTGGGGGGATTCTTCCCTGCTTGGAGGGCCTCACGGACACCCCTGGCGGAGGCGATGAAGGGCTGAGGGAGAAAGCGCGACGATTGATGATTCCTTCCCATCGCCTTGCGAGGTAGACTTAAGGACTAAACCGGGAGATTCCATGGACCGTGAACTACTCAAGGGCAGCACCCCTATCCTGTTGCTTTCGTTGCTCACCGAAGGGCCCATGTACGGTTATCAGATCATCGAGACGGTGCTGGAGCGCACCCATGGGGCCTACACGCTGAAAGAGGGCGCCCTGTATCCGGCTTTGCACAAGCTCGAAGCCGCCGAGTTCATCTCGTCCTACTGGCAGACCCAGGACAATGGCCGGGACCGCCGGTATTACGCCATTCTTCCCGCGGGCTCGACCTTTCTTGAAGCCAAGAAAAAGCAGTGGAGCCAGTTCGTGAACATGGTGGAAGGCTTCGTGACGCCGGGCGGCTCAACGGGCTCCAAGGGATGAAAAGAGCCTTGGCCGCCTACCTCAACAAGGTGGAGCGCGGCCTCCAGGCCATGCCCCCGAGGCGGCGCCGACTGGTGTTGCGGGAACTGGAATCGCATTTGCTGGATGAAGCCGAAGCCCTGGGCATCACGGAAGATGGGCCCATGTCGAGGCTTCTGGATGCCAAGGAAAGCCCATTGGAACTGGCCGCTGAGCTTTCAGAGGGCGACGGCAAGGATCTCAGCCACCGCCATGTCACTTCCCTGCTGGCTGGGGCGCTCATCGGATCCATCACGGGCGGGCACCTGTTCGCGCAGGGCTGGCTCTGGTACATCAGCTTGGCTTTCGGGGTAGTGCATGGCCTGGCAGTTGGCGCGGGATTCTTCTGGATGCGCCGCCACTGGCAGCGCCTTGGAGATGGCTGGCGGCTGGTGATGGCCATCAGCTTCACGGCCTTGCTGTCCATTCCCTTGGGATTCACCAGCACGCGCGGTTTTGTGATCACGCGGACGTTTTACGGCGCCTACACGGGATTCCTGCTAGAGCGCCACGCGCAGAAGCGGCCCATTTGGCAATGGGCCCTGGAAACCATAGCTTTCACAGCCTTCATGTTCTTCATGGAAGTGGTCGTGTTCCAGCGGGTTCATTTCCATTGGAACAATCGCGGGCTCTTCATGGTTTTAGGAGAGCTGAGCTTCAATCTGGCCCTGCAATTAGGGGTGATTGCGGCGCTGAGCCTTCAGCGGCGGCTGGCGGAACGCTGGGTGCTGCGGCCCCAGAGCATGTAAGCCGTCGCGTCAAAATAACTTGAACATCACACTAGTGGACCGGCATAAGTGGCCGTAGGGTGGGCTCCAAAATGAAGGCTTCCGGGCTCTTGGATCTTTTGCTAAACTATTCCTCTTGCATGGACAAGCCGCGTGCCGCATACGTGCATCCGGTCGGTCATAGGAGGCAGACATGAAGACCAACATTCATCCCGAACTGCACGAAGTAAAAGTACACTGCCAGTGCGGCAACGAATTCATGACCCGCTCGACCAAAAAAGAGCTGCGCGTGGAAGTCTGCTCTGCTTGTCACCCCTTCTACACCGGTAAACAGAAGAACATGGACACGGCCGGCCGGGTGGAGCGCTTCAACCGCAAGTACGCGAAAAAGGCCGAAGCTCCAGTGGTTGCCGATGCCACCGTAGTTCCCGAAGCCACCACCGAAAACTAGCGATTCATCTCCCAAGAACGGGCCGAGCTTTCGGCCCGTTCTTTTTTTATGTTTTCATAGGAGATCTTCCCCATGAAAGACCGACTCGAATCGCTGGAATCCAAATTCCTGGAGGTTGAAGCCCAGCTGCAGGACCCCGCTTTCGTGAGCGATTCCAGCAAATTGCGGGAACTGGCGAAGCTGCGGGCGGAGCTGGAGCCCGTGGTGGAAGCCTGGAGAACTCACGCCAACCATCAAAAGCAGTTGGATCAGGCCGAGGCCATTCTCAACGACAAGACCATGGATGCCGACTTGCGCGAGATGGCCGCCATGGAAATTCCTGGTCTGAAGGCCTCCCTGGAGAAAGGCGAGGCTGAATTGCGCAGGCTGCTGATCCCGAAGGATCCCAAGGACGAGAAGAACGTGATCCTGGAAGTCCGCGCCGGCACCGGCGGGGAAGAAGCCGCGCTCTTCGCGGCGGAGATCTTCAGGATGTACGCGCGGTTCGCGGAGCGGCGCGGATTCAAGGTCGCGGTGATGGATCAGAGCGAAGCGGATGCGGGCGGACTCAAGGAAGTCATCGCCGAGATCCAGGGAGAAGGCGCCTATTCCCTGTTCCGGTTCGAAAGCGGCGTGCACCGCGTCCAACGGGTTCCCAAGACTGAAACCCAAGGCCGCATCCACACTTCCGCATGCACCGTGGCGGTGATGCCCGAAGCCGAAGACGTGGAGATCGAAATCCACCAGAAGGACTTGCGGGTTGATACCTTCTGCTCGGGTGGAAAGGGCGGCCAGAGCGTGAACACCACCTACTCCGCGGTGCGCCTCACGCACCTCCCCACCAACACCGTGGTGCAATGCCAGGATGAGCGCAGCCAGTTGAAGAACATGGCCAAAGCCATGACCGTGCTACGTTCACGATTGCTTCAGAAAGCCCAGGATGAGGCCGATGCCACCAGCTCGGCCATGCGGAAGAGCCAGGTGGGGGGCGGTGACCGCAGCGAAAAGATCCGCACCTACAACTTTCCCCAGGGCCGGGTCACGGACCATCGCATCGGCCTCACCCTGCACCAGCTGGAT
>JAJYMZ010000162.1 GCA_021786615.1 Acidobacteriota bacterium | reverse complement strand
AACTCATAATCATGAGTCCTGTTGGGCTCAGCATCCCTGAGGAGGGAATTTTGAAAAAGTTGACTCTTACCTTGGAAACGATTCGGAATCTATCTGATCAAGAATCAAGCAACATTGTCGGCGGTCTGGGCCGCGGAAAATCGGTGGATCTTACCCAGTGCTATTCTGCCTGTCCAGATCTCTGCATTATTGTACAACCCACTCAAGAAACTTGTGTCACTGTGGTTTCAGCATGTGCTGGTTGTTGAATAATTATTAAAAATTTAAATTAAATGCTGACCCGAAGCCGTCTTTTGGCGTGCTTCGGGTTTTTTGTCCCAGCAGTTGTTTTTCTGTCTCCCCCGACAATTTGATGGGTCCCATGAACCCAATCCATTCAAGGCCGCATACCATATCTCATGGCTACGACCGATCCATCCCTCCCCCACTCAGAAAAAACTCTGGTCATCGAGATGCCCGACAAGGGCGACAAGACCTTGGCTGGCGATCTCACTCAGACGGACCTCCGGCCCGAGCGCCTGCTTTATCCGTTCATGGATCTCACCAAGGAACCCGTGGACTTCGCGCTCTTCCAGTCCATCTCCCTGGAGACCATGCTCAAGCACCATTTCGTGCCCGTGCAGGAGCGGGATGGCGTGCTCTGGCTGGCCATGGCGGATCCCCTGGACGTGGTGACCCAGGACATGCTGCGCATGCAGCTCAAGCGCCCCTTGAAATTCGCTGGCGCCCCCCAGGCCCAGATCCAGGAAGTGCTCAAGAAGTCCGAAAGCGGCCAGAAGGCCCTGGACGAAGTGGGCGAAGCCTTGAAAGTCCAAGTGCTCAGCGCCGAGGATGTGGACGACGAGGCCCTGGACCTGGAGCGGCTCACAGACAAGGACGAGGCCCCCATCGTCAAGCTGGTGGATACCACCATCTTCAACGCCCTGCAGCGGCGCACGTCGGACATCCACCTGGAGACCACCGCCGCGGGTTTCCTCATCAAGTACCGCATTGACGGCAGCCTCTACCCCGCGGCGGATCCCATTGACAAGCGCTTCGCCTCGGCCATCATCAGCCGCATCAAGGTCATGAGCGAGCTGGACATCGCCGAGAAGCGCAAGCCCCAGGACGGCCGCTTCAAGCTCAAGGTGCGGGGCCGCGCCATTGACTTCCGCGTGAGCATCATGCCCACCATCCACGGCGAAGACGCGGTCATCCGCATCCTCGACAAGGAGAACCTGAGCGAAGAATTCAAGACCCTCAATCTGGACATTCTAGGATTCTCGGCCCATGAGCTGGTGAAGCTGCGGCGCTTCTCCAAGGAACCCTACGGCATGTTCCTGGTGACGGGCCCCACGGGATCAGGAAAAACCACGACGCTCTACGCGATCCTCAGCGAAATCCGTTCGCCCGAAGACAAGCTGGTCACCATCGAGGACCCGGTGGAATACCAGCTCGAAGGCGTCTGCCAGATTCCCGTGAATGAGAAGAAAGGCCTGACCTTCGCCGTGGGCCTGCGTTCCATCTTGCGCCATGACCCGGATAAGATCCTGGTGGGCGAGATCCGCGATCCCGAAACCGCGCAGATCGCCATCCAGTCGGCCTTGACGGGGCACTTAGTCTTCACGACTGTGCACGCCAACAACACGCTCGACGTCATCGGGCGCTTCCAATACATGGGCGTGGAGCTATACAACTTCGTATCGGCGCTGAACTGCATTCTGGCCCAGCGCCTGGTGAAGACCCTCTGCCCCAAGTGCAAGCGGCCCATCGAGCCCACCCCCCAGGAGTTCATTGACAACGGCGTGGACCCCACCTGGGGCAGCAGCGGCACCTTCTACGACAAGGTCGGCTGCGTGGACTGCCACGGCACGGGCTTCCGCGGGCGCCAGGCCATCATCGAGTTCATGGGCATGAATGACGAGCTCCGCGAAATGCTGACGCTGCGCGCGCCAATCCGCGACGTGAAGGCCGCCGCCCGCCGCAATGGCATGCAGAGCCTGCGGGAGAGCGCCCTGGAGAAGGTGCGCATCGGGCTCACCAGCTTCCAGGAAATCAACAAGGTCACCTTCATGGATTCACACTGAGCCGCCCCCCAGGATTTCCCGCTCCAGGCTCTGGAGCCGCTTAAGGCGCGCGTACAGGCCTGGCTGCTCTGTGAGTTGCGCGGGCGTCCCGGACTGGAGGGCGCGGCCCTGCTCCATCACCAGCACCTGCTCGCAAAGCTCCGCTACGAAGATGCGGTGGGTGGCCAGCACCAGCGTCGTGCGGCCCAGGTAACTTTTCAGGTTCTCGAGAATTTTGGATTCGGTTTCCGCGTCCACGGCGGAAAGCGCATCGTCCATGAGCAGCAGCCGTGGCTTCTTCAGCAGCGCCCGCGCCAGGGCCGCGCGCTGCCGCTCGCCGCCGCTGAGCACAACGCCCCGTTCGCCCACGATGGTGTCGAGACCCGCGGGCAGGCGCCGGATGAGATCATCCAGGCAGACCACTTCCGCCACTTCCCAGATCTCGGCTTCGCTGGCGCCGGGCCTCCCCTGGGTGAGGTTTTCCCGCAAGGTCGTGGAAAACAGAAAGGCTTCCTGGGGCACCCACCCAAGCCCCGCCCAGTGGCGGCGCAGGGTGGCATCTCCCAGGGGCTGTCCGTCCACTTCGCAAGAACCTTCCTGGACTTCCCGCAGCCCCGCCAGGGTCTGGAGCAGGATGCTCTTGCCGCTGCCGATGCCCCCCACCACCGCCAGGCTGCCGCCTGACGCGACTTTCAGGGAGATGGGGCCGAGGCCTCGGCCGGATTCGAACCGGAAGGAGCCATCGGTCACGGCGATCTCGGCGGGCGCCGATGGCAGCACCAGAGGCTCTTCCTTCGGGATGGGCGGCTCGGGCGAGGTCAGCACCTGTTCGATGCGCTCCTGCCCGGCGCGGGCGCGCTGGAACAGATTGACGGACCAGCCCAGGCTCATCACGGGCCAGGCCAGCGCCACCAGGTAGCCAGTGAAGGCCGTGAGATCGCCCAGGGTCAGTTCGTGGCGTGTCACCAGGGTTCCGCCGTAGGCCACCAGCACCAGGGCCGAAGCCCCCCCGATGAGGGCCGCCATGGGGCCGTAGCTCCCGAAAATCGAGGACTGGCGGATGTTGAGCCTGGCCTGGTTCTCGCTCAGTTCCTTGAACCGGCCCACCCGCAAAGCTTCAAGTCCGAAAGCCTGGACTACCTTCTCGCCCTGGATGGTTTCATGGCTGAAGGTGTTGAGCTGGCTGGAGACCAGCTGGAGTTTTTGCTGGATTCCATGGCTTTTCTTGCTCAGCAGGTAGAACCCCAGCGCCAGGAAGGAAAAAGGGAGCATCACCGCGATGGTGAGCCGCACGTGGGCGTGCAGCATCAGGGCCAGGGTCATGGGCAGGATGCTGAAGGTCTGCAGCAGGCTCATGAACCCCGGGCCCGTGGCCATGCGGACGGTGCTCACATCGTCGCCGATGCGGCTCATGAGATCGCCGATGCGCTGCTTTTCATAGAACGCGAAGGAACGCGTCAACAGGAAGGCGTAAATTTCTTCGCGCTGGGCTTTCTCGATCTCCCGGCTGAGCCCGATGAGCGTGTTACGCATGAAATACCGTCCGATGCCCGCCATCAAAGTGAAGAGGAGCATCCAGACCAGGGCATGCCGGGAATCCCCGTAGCGCCTGATCTCCAGGGCATGCACCGCCCGCCCAGACCAGAAAGGCACCCAAGCCGCCGCGAGGCTGCATAACAAGGTGGAGGCGAGGCCCAGCCACAAGGTCCTACGATGCCCCGCCAGGAGCTTCCACCACCAGAGCAACTTGGATTCAATGGCCACCCATCAAGCCTAACCCGGCCTTTCCAGAAGGGAGGATTCAATTGTGGATTGACGATTTACGATTGACGATTCGGGACATCCGCCCCGTATCGGGCTTCAATCGCAAATCGCAAATCGAAAATCGCAAATTTTCCGGATACGCGTCATTCCTAAACCCTTGGCAAAGAGGGTCTCTGGGGCGCATGATGCTTCCACCCTCCCAGGAAAGAATCCAATGCGTCCGTCGCTACTCGCCTTTTTGTTGGCTCTAGCATCGTCGGTCATGGGCATCGCCCAAACCGTTGAAGAGTCTTTTGCACGGGACCCCGGCCCCTTGGATTTCATCCGCGGCGAGGGCTACGAACAGGCCATCCTCCAATCGCTGACGGGGGATGCCCTGGTGGGGCTGGATGCGCAAAACCGGGTAGTGCCGCGGCTTTCGGACCGCTGGGAAATCCAAGGACAGCGCCTGCGCTTCCATATCCGCGAGGGCGCGCGGTTCACCAGCGGCTCGCCGGTCACGCTCGAGGACGTCGCCTGGACCTTCCAGGAGATCCAAACCAGCCCCAACGCCAGTCCCACCAAGCGTGGGATCCTCCAGGGCGTGGCCCTCAGGGCGAAGGGGTCGTACCTGGAGGTCTCTTCATCCAAGCCCGCGGCCCGATTGCTGCTGGAACTGGCGCATGTTCCGGTGGCCCGGAAAGGACACGGGGAGGAAGGCAGCGGGCCCTTTTCACTGGCGCGGAAGGGCAGCGAATGGACCTTCACCGCCCGTGACCATTTCCTGAAACCCAAGATCAGCACTTTCCATTTTCGCCTCATCGCCGACGATCAAGCCCTGCTCCAGAACCTCCAGAAGGGCTGGCTTTCCATTGGCGTTCCCCCGGCCCGCGCCAGGCTTCACCCACCGCCAGGCATGGTGGAATTGCGGCAGCCCACGCGGGCCCAGCTTATCGTGTTCAGCCGGCTGGGATTGGCTCCCCTGCAAGCTTTGGAGAGATGGCGCGGAGAGGCCTTCCCGGCTAATTTTTTCAACGCCAAAGCCTTCGCAAGCCGCGGATTGTGGCCCGAATCCATCGGCTTTCCCTTGATGAAAATTCAGGCGCCCGCGCTGCCGCCACCACGGGGACAACATTGGGAATTGCTCTACAGCGCCGGAGATGAATTGGTGCAGAAGGCGCTGCTAGCGCTTCGGGAACGGGCCAAGGGGGAGGGCTTGGATCTGGAGCCCAAGCCCGTGGAGGCAGCCTTGCTCTATGAGCGATTGCAGAAGGGCGACTTCCAGCTGGCCTCGGCCCTGAACATTTTTGATCCCCATCCGTGGTCAGTGTTGGAGCTGCTGGAGCCCGATGGCCCCATGAATTTCTGTGGGTGGAAAGACGCGGATTTCCCGTCCCTCGCGGCCAGGCTGGATTCACCTCAAAGCCCAGCCTGGCAAGGCCTCCAAAGGGTCTGGGCGACCCATCCCGCGGCCCTTCCCATCCTGGATTTCACCTCAGTGGTATGGGTGGACAAGCGATTGCGAGTGGAGCCCAGCGCCCTGGGCCTCTATCTCACAACGCCCGGCCCCTCGGCCTGGTCCTGGGCTAAATGAAATACTGGCAGGGCTGGCTCGTCTGGCTGATGGCCCTGGCCCTTGCCTTTGGCCTGCCGGGAAGCGCCTGGCATCAAGCTTCGGCGCCGACCTTTCCTTGGGACATGCTGCTTCCCATGCTTTTTTTGCTGGCGGTTTTTGGCTTGCTGGCGCCCATGGCGGCCGTTCTGCTCGGCCCGGACGGCGCGCGGAAAAGGCTGCTCGCGCTGGTGGAAGCACCCCCGGATTTCCTGTGGGGAGGCCTGCTGTTGGCCGCTTGGCCCGGAGCCTGGGGACCTCCAGGACTGGTGGCCTTTGGCGGGGCTTTCCTGGCGGCCGCGCTTCCCTCCGAAGTGCGCTGGCTTTGCGCGGCGATGCCTTCGGAATCCCCGTTTCCATCTGCCTATGGCCCTGCCGCCATCCAGAAGACACGCAGGACCGTCATCAGGCACCTCCTGCCCCGCTGGCTCGCAGCGCGGGTGCCGCTATGGCTCACCGCCGCGCTGGTGCTGGAGCGCATCTTTGGCGTGCAGGGATTCGGCAGCGATTGGGCGCAGCGCATTTCAACCCGGGATCGCCTGGGCATCGCTCTTTGGGTGCTGGCCTTCGCGCTGCTTTGGCGGGCCACGCGAAGTTGGGAGATCCGGTGAGATGGCGCTGCGCCTGCCTCCTCGCCCTGCTCCTGCCAGAACTTGGGTTGGATCCATTCAATGCTGATCTTCCGGCGGGCTGGCCGCATCTCCTGGGCACGGACTCCTTGGGACGCGATGGCCTGCTGCGGCTGCTTCACAGCGGGGCCCGGAGCGCGGGCTTCGCGTCCGCGGTGGCCTTGGCTTCCCTAGCCATCGGGCTTCTCTTGGCCTTGGGCGAAGACCGCTTCCGCGATGGCCGCTCGGCCCTGCGCTCCCTTCCAGCCTTGCTGCTGCTCATCCCCCTGGCAGCGACCTTCGGCGGATTTGGATGGATGACGCTGGCCCTGCTGCTGGCCGTCTTGCAGTCGCTCCAGCTCGAGCCTGTTTTGCGCGCAAGGCTGGACCCCTTCCGGCGAGGCCCCGCCTGGGCCATGAATGATGTGCTCGGCGCCACCGCCGCCCA
>JAJYMZ010000238.1 GCA_021786615.1 Acidobacteriota bacterium | reverse complement strand
GAGGCCCTTGAATGCTCGATCTGCCAGCTGCTTTCATTCCCCTCCGGCCATACGCGAGACCCCTGCATCAATCTCTTTTTCCTGCGAATCCAGCGGAGAGGCTCTGTGAGCATTCCTCGTCACGTCGCCATCATTATGGACGGGAACGGGCGCTGGGCGGCGCAGCGGGGGTTGCCGCGCATCAAGGGGCACAAGGCCGGTGTCAAGGCCGTGGAGGACATCCTGGAAGCGGCTGTGGCGGAAGGACTTCAGCACCTGAGTTTGTTTGCCTTCTCCACGGAGAACTGGAAGCGGCCCGGGTCGGAGGTGGCGAGCCTCATGGCCCTGCTGCGCATGTACCTGCGCATGTTCCGCCGCCGGTTCATCGAAAAGGGCATCCGGTTCCATCACCTCGGCGCCATCGAGGGCATGCCCCCCGGCATCCAGCAGGACCTGCGGGACTTGGCAGCCGCCACCGCGGCCCACACCGGGCTCGTGTTTCATTTGGCGCTCAATTACGGATCCCGCCTGGAATTGGCGCAGGCGGCCCGGCGCTGCCTTGAGGATGGGCTCAAGTCCGAGGCCATCACGGAAGCAGCTCTTCAGGCGCGCCTCTGGACGGGGGACGCGCCGGATGTGGATCTGCTCATCCGTACCTCCGGGGAATTGCGCCTGTCCAATTTCATGCTCTGGCAGTCCGCCTACGCCGAGTTCTACGTCACCGAGACGCTCTGGCCGGACTTTGGCGCCCAGCAGTTGCGGGGCGCTCTGGAGGCCTACCAGCTGCGGGAACGGCGATTCGGCGGCCTGGCGATCGCAGAAAATTGACCTTCTCGCCAGAATGGCACCCACACAACAAGCGCAGCGGATCAGGGGATGGCATATGACGAAATACAAAGCGCCTCACGCAATGCCCAAGCCAGGTGCCGAGGCCGCCCCGGCTCAGGCGAGACCCGCCTTTGACCGCAAGAACATGATTCTGCGCGTCTCCACCGCGCTGGTCTTCGCGGTGTTCTTTTTGAGCCTCCTCTATTGGGGCGGCGGCACGACTTGGGGGAATTTGGCCTACTTCGCCTTGATGGGCGTCTCCATCTTCGCGGGGGTGCGGGAGATCACCCTCATCGGCCGCAAGATGGGCTTCAATCCATCCCTCTACGCAGGGACCGCGGTGGCATGGCTGCTGCTGATGCACTTCTTCCTCGCCGCCCGGGCCCCCCTGGGCGAGCGGCCCTTGGACCCGGACCTCCTCCCCCTGTGGCTGGCCCTGGCGTTTGGCATCGGGATCATCCACTTCGGGGCCCTCTTCTTCGATCAGAAAATGGAGCAGGCTCTGCCCAGCCAGGCCATCACCTGGATGGGCGCGCTATACATGGGTCTCGGGCTGGGTTTCCAGCAGCGGCTCTTCATGCTGGGGTCCAGCACCGTGGCAAACACCGGGAGCCGCATGATCCTGGCTCTCTACCTCATCACCTGGCTGGGGGACACCGGGGCTTATTTCATCGGCAGTTTCGCAGGCCGCCATAAATTGGCCCCCAGGGTCAGCCCGAAAAAATCCTGGGAGGGCCTGGCGGGCAACTACCTGGGCAACGTGCTGGGCGCCTGGCTCATGAAAGCCACCGGCGTCTGCCCGGATTGGTCCCCGGTGGACGTGGTGGCGCTGGGCCTGCTGCTGGGCACCGTGGGCCAATTGGGCGATCTTGTGGAAAGCACCTGGAAGCGCAGCGCGGGCGTCAAGGACAGCAACATCGGCATCGGCATTCCGGGCCACGGCGGGATGCTGGATCGCGTGGACAGCCTAGTCTTCGCGGCCCCCGCGATGTTCGCCTACGTGCACTACGTGCATGGGCTGGGATGACGGCCATGGGCCTTCGGGCTTTGGGCTTCGGGCTTCGGGCTTCGGGATCGCATCCCTCAGGGTGCCAGCCGAGGCATTCCGTTGTTTTGCCTGAAGCCCGCAGCCTGAGGCCTGTAGCCCATGGAAGCGAAGGCTTGGGGCGTGATTTTCATGGCAGGTTGCGTTGTTGTGACGGCTTTACTTCTGGGGCCCACGCCCACTCGCCGATGAGACCAATCAGCGGCCCCGGAGGCGGAAGCCCGAAGTCTGAAGCCTGGAGCCTGACATGAGGCGCATCGCCATTCTCGGCTCCACCGGTTCCATCGGGACCTCCACTTTGGATGTGGTCGCGGCGCACCCGGAGCGGCTTGCGGTGGTGGCCCTGGCGGCGGGGCGCAACCGCGACCTGTTCCTCAAGCAATGCGAAAAATTCAAGCCGGCCTGCGTCTCCGTGAGCAGCGAGGAAGACGCCCGCTGGCTCCGTTCGGCCTTGAACCATGCGCCAGAAATCCACTTCGGTCCCGAGGGCCTGCTGGCCTGCGCGCTGCATCCCGATGCCAATACTGTCGTAGCGGCGGTGGTGGGGGCCGCGGGCCTGCAGAGCACCGAAGCCGCGCTGCGGGCGGGGCGCCGGGTCTGCGTGGCCAACAAGGAATCCCTCGTGGTGGGCGGCGCATTGATGAAGGCCGCCATGGAGGCGGGCGGCGGGGAACTGCTGCCGGTGGATTCGGAGCACGCCGCGCTGCATCAGCTGCTGGACGGGCGCGATCCCCAGAGCATCCTCGAGGTCCGTATTACCGCCAGCGGCGGGCCTTTCCGCGAGTGGCCCATGGCCCGCATCCAGGCCGCCACACGGGAAGAAGCCCTGAACCATCCCACGTGGAAAATGGGGCCGAAAATCACCATTGATTCCGCGACGCTCATGAACAAGGGCCTGGAGGTCATCGAGGCCTCCGTGCTGTTCGGCCTTTCGGTGGATCAGATCGCCGTGACCGTCCATCCCCAAAGCCAGGTCCACGCCATGGTGGGCTTCCGGGACGGCACCTACCAGTTGCAGGTGTCGGCCAACGACATGAAGCTGCCCATCCAGTACACGCTGCTCTACCCGGACAAGGTGCCCGGCCCCGTGCGGCCCTACGATTGGGAGCAGGCGCGGGCCTGGACTTTTGAAGCGCCGGATCTGGAGCGTTTCCCCTGCCTCGGCCTCGCCTACGCGGCCCTGCGGGCGGGGGGCACGGCCCCAGCCATCCTGAATGCCGCCAACGAGATGGCTGTAGCCGCTTTCCTGGAAGGGCGCATCGGCTTCTGGGATATCCAGGCCTGCAATTCCGAAGTCCTGGCCCACCTTTCCGCAACGCCAGCCGCCAGCCTCGAGGCAGTGCTGGCCGCGGATCGAAATGCGCGAGACAATGCTAGATCCTGGCTCGCGATGAAGTGATCCAGGTTCCAGGATCCTTGATGAAGCGACTGCTCCTTCTCGCACCCTCCATTATGATTTTCAGCCTTGCCTGGCCGGGTGTGGGCTTCTGGGGCCCCGTGATCATGCTCGGCGGCCTCATCTTCCTCCACGAGCTGGGCCATTTCCTCATCGCCAAGTGGATGAAGCTCCCGGTGGAGGTCTTCTCTCTGGGTTTCGGCTCCCGGCTTTTCGGCTTCAAGTGGCGGGAGACCGATGTGCGGCTCTCGGCGCTGCCCTTGGGCGGCTACGTGAAGCTTATGGGCTACAACGACGAAGACCCCAAGGCTGAAGATCCCAACGGTTTTCTCTCGCAGCCCACCTGGAAGCGGATGCTCTTCTATTCCGGCGGCATCATCTTCAATGTGGCCACCACGCTGGTGCTGATGTTCATCCTGGCCACGGACCAGTCCCGCGCCACGCCCGTCGCCCTGCCCTCGCCGCTGCTGGTGGGCGAAGTGATCCCGGACTCCGCGGCCTCCAAGGCGGGCATCCAGCAGGGGGACAAGATCACGGCCTTCGGAGACCTGAAGTTCCCCGGAGCTTCCGACAAGGACGCCATCGCCTATATCCAGACCCGTCCTGGCCAGGTGATTCCCGTGGATGTGGATCGCGAAGGCAAGTCCCAGCGCCTGCTGGTCACGCCGCGGGATGAAAGCGGCGTCGGGCGCATCGGCGTCCGGTTCTTCCCGGCGGCCTTCCGTTATGACCGCAGGCCCCTGGCTTTCGGCGACTTCCTGCAGGGCGCCAAGTTCTCCGTGGTGGGAACGGCCCAGATGGCCCGCGACACCTTTTTGGGCTACTTCCGGCTGTTTACTTTCCGCGCCAACATCAAGGAACTGGGCGGCCCCATCGCCATCGCGAAGATCGGCAGCGAAGCCGCCAAGGCAGGCTGGGTGGTCTTCCTGACGATCACGGCGCTCATCTCCATGAACCTCGCGGTGCTCAACGCGCTGCCCATTCCCTTCCTGGACGGTGGGCACATCGCCATGCTGGCCTTCGAGCGCATCCGGGGCAGGGATCTCAGCATCCCGGTGAAAGAAAAAATTCTCACGGGCGGTTTCGTGCTGCTGGCCTCGCTGATGGTGCTGGTCTTCGCGCTGGATATCTGGAAGCTGAGGCACTGAAGGGCAGTAGGCTGTGGGCCGATAAGGATGCGCTTCTGGCGCGCCATCTTACCTACCGCCTACCGCCCAAAGCCCACAGCCTCAACTAACCAGCGTCCCCACCACCTCGCCCTGGACCGCGGCGATGAGGTTGCCGGGCTTCATCATGTTGAACACCAGGATGGGCAGGTGGTTGTCCATGCATAGCGCGATGGCGGCGGCGTCCATGACCTGAAGGCCCTTCTCCAGGCACTCCTGGTGGCTGACATGGTCGAACTTGACGGCGTTGGGATCCTTCTTGGGGTCGGTATTGTAAACGCCATCCACATTCGTGGCCTTCATGACTACTTCAGCGTTGATCTCGTTGGCCCGCAGCGCGGCGGCGGTGTCGGTGCTGAAGTAGGGATTGCCCGTGCCGCTGCCGAAGATCACCACGCGGCCCTTCTCGAGATGGCGCACCGCGCGGCGGCGGATGTAGTTCTCGGAAATGCGGGGCATCTCCATGCCGCTGAGCACCCGGGTCTGGACGTGGTTGTGCTCCAGGGCGTCCTGCAAGGCAAGCGCGTTGATCATGGTCGCCAGCATGCCCATGTGGTCGGCGGTGACGCGGTCCATGCCCTTGGTGGCGCCAGCCACGCCACGGAAGATGTTGCCGCCGCCGATGACCAGGCCCACATCCACTTTCAGCTCGCGGATGGCCTTCACCTGTTCGGCGATCATCTGGACCACGTCGGGATCAATGCCGCCCTTCAACTCGCCCATCAGGGCTTCGCCGGAGAGCTTCAGGAGGATGCGGTTGTATTTCATGTGAGGCTCCGGGTGGGCAGTGGGTTGGGGGCTGTGGGCAGTGGGCATGACGCTGCAGCTGGGACTCGGGACTCGATCTTTCCCTACAGCCTACAGCCTACCGCCTAGCGCCCAAAAAAAAGGCGGCACCAAGGCCGCCCTTTTTCATGAAGCAAACGGGGCTACTTCGCGGCCACCTGGGCGGCCACTTCGGCGACAAAATCATCCTGGCGTTTCTGCAGACCCTCGCCGAGGACGTACTTGGTGAAGCGGCGGATGCTGAGCTTCTCGCCGATCTCGGCGGTCTTCTGGGACAGATATTGTTGCACGGTCAAATCGCCATTCATGATGAAGGGCTGCTCCAGAAGGCAGACTTCCTTAAAGATCGAGTTCATCTTGCCTTCGACGATCTTTTCGACGATGGCGGCGGGCTTGCCCGTGGCTAGCGCCATTTCCGTGGCGATGCGTTTTTCGGTTTCCAGGAATTCGGGGGTTACCTCTTCCTTGGTGACGAAGCGCGGGGCCGGGTCAGCGGCGGCGATATGCATGGCGATTTCCTTCACCATGCGCTGGAAGGCCTCGTTGCGCGCCACGAAATCGGTCTCGGAATTCACTTCCACTAGAACACCCACGCGGCCGCCGGGGTGGATGTAAGACTCCACGATGCCTTCGCTGGCCACGCGGTCGGCCTTCTTGGCGGAAGCCGCGAGGCCCTTCTTGCGGAGCCATTCGATGGCGGCTTCCATGTCGCCGTTGCTTTCTTCCATGGCCTTCTTGCAATCCATCATGCCGATGCCGGTCTTCTCTCGAAGGGCTTTCACGTCCAAGGCTGTGTACGCCATGCTCTCTCCTGGTCTTTCAGATTCAGTGCTGGTGCGTGTCTTGACAAGTCTTACTGGGCTTCTTGCTCCATTTTCTCAGCCATCATTTCCTTCATGGCGTCCTTCGTGGCACTGCTATCACCTTTGTCCTGGAAGGACTGGCGCCCCTCCAGAATGGAATCGGCGACGCGCTCGCTGAAAAGGTGGATGGAGCGCAGGGCGTCGTCGTTGGCGGGAATCACGTAGTCAATCTTGTCCGGGTCGCAATTGGTGTCCACCAGGGCCACGATCTTGAGGCCGATCTTGTTGGCTTCGGTCACCGCGATGTCTTCGCGATTGGGATCAATGACGAAGATGACGTCCGGCAGGCTGCGCATGTCGCGGATGCCCGCGAAGGAACCCACGAGCTTGTCTTTGTGGCGGGTGAGGGTGAGCTGTTCCTTCTTGCTCATGGCCGCGCTGCGGACGGGATCCGCCAGGA
>JAJYMZ010000026.1 GCA_021786615.1 Acidobacteriota bacterium | reverse complement strand
CTTGATGCAAGCGGCTCAACAGGCCCTCGGGCGGCGGCTCCCCGTGGCCCACGACTTCCATGGGAGACCCCCAAAGCAGCCAGGCCGGACGCGTCCGCATCGCAAGCCATCGGTTCAGCAGTTCCCTCGCGTCAAATTCCGGATCTGCCACGGGCGTTGGCCATAGCAGGCGGAGACGGTCCTGGTGGTGGCGCATGGCCGCACGGTCCGCGATGGCCTGCAGGGCCAGCAGCACCGAAGGGTTCCGTTCGCCTTCCCGCGCTTCCAGCAACGCAAGCCCTGCTTCCAGGCGCAGGTAATGGCTGGGGCAGGCCTCCCAGGCGGTCCAAAAATCCTGTGATGCCGCGTGGCCCCGCAACAGGCGATGGAACTCCCACAGCAAGCGTTGTTCCGGAGGGAGGTCAGGGGGCGGGGCTGCCTTCATTTCACCCAAGGACGCCTCGAACAACAGCTTGAACCCTTCATCCGTGATATGGGGCAAGGCCTCACGGATCCAGTCCTGGCGGCCGATTTCAAGGCCACGCTGACCGATCAAAACCCAGGCGTGGGGTTCATCGGGGAAAAGCTCCACCAGGGATCGCAGGCGCTTCAGGGCTGTTTTCCAATCACCTTCGGTGATGAGCAGGAGGATCTCGTTCAATTCCCTGAATGGGCTGGATGGCTTGGCCTGGGCCTGCTGCCAGAAGGACAGGTTCTGGTGGTCCGCCCAGTGCAGCGCTGCCGCTTCGGCGTTGGCCGCGGCGCGGTCGCTCCAGAAGGGCGCCTCCAATCGCTCGAAATGGCCGTGGGCCAAGGTGAAGGCCCGCAGCGCGGTTTCGAGATCCTGGGCGAGGTAGGACCGCAAGCCTTCCGCCATCCAATGGAAGGGATCCGCGCAAGGATGGGCGGGACTTCCCCAAGGTGGATAGCCCGGCGATATTTCTGGCAGCGCCGACGACCACCGCACGCCCAACCGGTCCCAGGTGGGGTCGCCGCTGGGCCCGGGGCAGGGCGGCTGCGGGGATCCGGCGAGATCAGCGCTGATGTTCGATTCCCATCCATCGGGGTGCTTTCCTGGCGAATGGCCAGCCAGCAACTCGCGGAATGGACCATCGGGCTCATCCCCCAGCGCGAGGGAGGCGGGGAGCATGGCCACGCTGGGCCCCACACCCCGCCCGAAGGCGCGCACCTGGGGCGCGATCATCCACCGGCCGTCTGGCAGCTGGTGCAACCAGTCAGCGCCTAGGCAATCGCGCAAAGAATCCGGCAGTTCATCCAACGCGAAAGGTTCGAGAAAGGGGCGGAGACGATCGAAGGGAACGTCCCCCAGCGCGCCTTCGGGCAGGAGCTTCCCTTCGGCATCCAGAGACCGGAGCAGGAAGGGCCACCAATCCCGCGGCAGGGTTTTACAGGAATCTGGAATCAGGATGTCGAGGAAGGGCGGGAGTTGAAGGGCGCCGGCTTCATCCACCGCGCCCAGCAGCGGGATCCAGCGCTGCCGGGTGGCGCGGTCCAGCAGCACCGAGCCGTAGGCCATGAAGGGCGCGCCATCGCCCTCCATCAGGGCGGACCAGCACCAGGCCAGCAGGGGGTCTTCCTTGGGGCCTTTCAGTTGGGCGGGGATCTGGGCGCTGCCGTGGCGCAACAGGGAAATCCACGCGAGGTCAGGTTGCGCACCCCACGTATCAGGTACTGAAAACGGGCGAGGCCCGAAGGGACGCCGCGCCTCCCATTCGCAGCGTGGCCACTGGCCATCGCGGCCGCCCATGTGCCAGGCTTCGCTGATGGCGAAAAGCGCCCAGGGAAGGTCCCCCCACTTGCGTCCACGGGTCAGCGGCCAGGGTGTTTTCCAGTGGCCCAGCCAGGCCGCCTGAAGCGTCACGGGTTCCTCCGCAGCATCTCTTTCCACACATCCCAAAAAGCGGGAAAGGTCTTGGCCACGCAGGCAGGATCTTTCAACTCGCCGCCGCATCGCAAGGCCCCCACCGCCGCGGCGAAGGCCATGCGATGATCATTGCGCGGATCGAAGGGCGGCCGTTGACCGGGTGGCGTGGAAGCGGTGGCTGGGCGGATCTCAAGGGTGTGGTCGCCGATGATGCCGGCTTCGCCGCCCAGCCAGCGCACCAGTTCTGCTGAGGCCTCCAGGCGATCGCACTCCTTGTGGGGAAGGGTCTGAAGTCCCGTCAGGGTGGATGGTTCCGGAGCGAGGGCGCAGGTGGCCGCCAGCACCGGGCCGAGATCGGGGCAGGCCGTGAGATCCGCGTGGATGCCGCGCAGCAATGGTCCCCTGAGGGACAACCGATTCCCACGCCAGTGGCTAGTGCAACCCGCGTCCACCAGAAGGCCTTCGATGGCGCGGTCGCCTTGGGGATCGGTCGGATCAAGGGGGCCCACGCTGATGCTTCGTCCCGTCACGGCCGCGGCGGCGAGAAAAGCCGCGGCGCCGCTCCAGTCGCCGGGCAATTCCACATCCACGGCGTTGAGCTGATTTCCGGGGATTTGCCATGAAGACTGCCCCAATTCGGTTTCACATCCGAATCGGGCTAGCCAGTGGCGCGTGATCTCCAGGTAGCTGAAGCTCGCCACGGGCTGGTCCCAGGAAAGCTGGCCGCCCTCTCGAAGCCCGGCGGCGGCGAGGGCCAGGCCCGTGATGAACTGGCTGCTCAGGCTCCCGTCAATCTTCACTTCCAGCTTTTCCGGTGTCTCGGGGACCGGATGGAGCCAGGCGCCGTTGCCCTCGAAGTTCCATTTCGCGCCCAGGTCCAGGAGGGGCGCCAACAGGGGTCCCAGGGGCCTTTCGAAGAGCTTTGCTACGCCATTGATCCGCACGGGGGCCTTGGAGGTCAAGGCGAGCCAGGGGATCAGGAAGCGCAAGGTCGTGCCAGAGGCGCCCACATAGATGGGTGCCGCGGCGTTGGGAGGAAACCCGCCGGAGATGCTCCAGGCGTTTTCCAACTCCACCACCGGCAGGCCCAAGATCCATAGGCATTCGCGCAACCAGCGCGTGTCCTCGGCCTCGAGCCCGTCGTGGAGCGTGGAGGTGCCCGGTGCCATGGCCGCCAGCAGCAGCGCCCGGTTGGTCACAGATTTCGAGCCCGGCACATCCACCGGGCCCAGGGTGGCGCCAGGGGGCAGCGTGTCCTGGAAAAGGGACAGATTCATCATCGAAGCGTGACTGGTACGCGGCTTCGCCGCAACAGATCATCAAACAGAATCTTGCCGTTTCTCTTCCAATTCCATCCACGCCCTTTCAAGAGCCTCCAAGGCAGCCACGGCCGCGTCACGGTCCTGGAGGGCCTGATGGCCATGAGCGTCTGCGGTCATGAAAGCCGACGGCTCCGAGAGGATGGCATCCAGCGCGGCCATGCGTTCGTGAAGCGTGGCCATCTGGCTTTCGAGTTCCAGCAGGCGGCGCTGCTCTTTCTGGGTGAGGCCCGGTTTCTTGGCTTTTGGGGCTTCTACCCGGGCGCTGATTTTCGCGGCTTCGGCCTTTACATCCGGTGCATCCGCGGCCCGCTGCGCGCGCAGGCTTTTCACGGTTGAAGGGCTGCCCTCATACAGCTCCCAGAGCGGTGTTCCATCGCCTTGGAACTTGGGACTTGAGACTTGGGACTTGAGACTTGCCTGTCCCGCCCCATTCCACGCCAGGGTGTGCGTGGCCACCTGGTCCAGGAAGAAGCGGTCGTGGCTCACCAGCAGCAGGGTTCCGGGATAGTCCTGAAGGGCTTCTTCAAGGTTCTGCAAGGTGGGGATGTCCAGGTCGTTGGTAGGCTCATCGAGGACCAGCAGATCCACCGGGTGCAGCATGGTGCGCGCCAGCAGCAACCGGTTGCGCTCGCCGCCGCTGAGGGTTTCGGCCACGCGCTTCTGCTGGTCCACGGGGAAACCGAAGCGCGTGAGATAGACGTGGGCGAGGATGTCCGCGCCGCCGATGTGGACCACCGCCGCGCGGTCCGCCAGGTTGTCCAGCACCGAGGCGTCCCCGTCCAGCTCGCCGCGGCCCTGGCTGATGACCGAGATGGAAAGTTTCGGATGCCGGTTTAATTCTCGCGTCGCCTGGAGGTCGCCCATGAGCACCTTCAGCAGCGTGGACTTGCCGCAGCCATTGGGACCCAGCAGCGCGATGCGCATGCCGCGTTGCAGCACGAGATCCAGGCCACCCAGCAAATCAGGGCCGCCGGGGCTGTAGCGGAAATGCAGACCGCGGCCCGAAACCAGCGCGTCGCTGCGGTTGGAGCCGCCCGCGAAGCTGAGCTTTTCGCGCGATTCGACTCGGCTGCGGTCGTCCACGTCGTCTTTGAGGTCCAGCACATCCTGGATGCGCAGCTTGGATTTCCGCGTGCGGGCCTTGGCGCCGCGGCGCAGCCAGGCCATCTCGCGGCGCAAGCGGTTCTGCATGTGAACGGTCAGGCGCGCCTCGCGGAATTCCTGGTCGGCCTTCAGCAGCAGGTAGTCGCTGTAGGAGCCATCGTAGACAGCCAACTTGCCGCCTTCCAGCTCAAGCATCTTGTCCACCACCGAATCCAGCAGATGCCGGTCGTGGGTGATGAGAAGAAGCGCGCCCTCGAAGCCCAGCAGCCAGGCTTCGAGCTTCTCCACCTGCTCGGGATCCAGATGGTTGGTGGGTTCGTCCAGCACCAGCACGTCGGGATCCTTGAGCCAGGCCTGGGCCAGCGCCACGCGCTTGCGCCAGCCGCCGGAAAGCGACTCTACGCTGGCTTCCATGTCCGTCAGCCCCCAGGTGGTGCAGGCCTCCTTCAGGCGCGGCTCCAGGTCCCAGCCCATGTGATGCAGGTGATGTTCGATGGCGTCCAGTTCCTGATGAAGCCGTCCGGCTGTTGAGTCATTGGCGCTTTCCCCGTCATCGCTATGCAGCTCGTCATGGATGGCCGCATGGCGGTCCAGCAATTTTTGATGATCCTGGAGCGCGTCTTCCAGGGCCTGGCGCACCGTGGCGCCGGGGGTGAAGTGCGGCTCCTGGCTGAGGCGCGCCACCCGCAGGCCCTGGGTCATGATCACCTCGCCGCTGTCAGGCGCTTCCACCCCGGCCAGCAGCTTGAAGAGCGTGCTTTTTCCCGCGCCGTTGCGGCCGATGAGGCCGACCTTCTCGCCCACCTGCAAGCCGAAGCTCAGCGAATCCAGAATGGGCTGCGCGCCGTAGGCCTTGCTGACATTCACCAGGGATAGCGCGACGGGCATCAAAACTCCAATCCACTAGAATCTCATGGATCAGGAAGGGTTCATCGTTTGAACACTGGTGATCGAGCCACGCAGAGGTTCATACCAAGCGGCGATCAAAAAGATAAAGGGCAACCACAGATTTCGCTGATTCCACAGCGCAGCCTTAAGCCGCAACCAAAACACGGTCCAGCCTTGGCCGGGCTAAGTGGATCAGAGACGGCTCGCGATCTTGAAGCATCGAATCCCGCACACGCCCGCGGATCTGCCCACATCAAAGGGTGGTGGCGCGAAGCGCCCTCTACGACATCCCCCTCATCCCCTTCATCCCTGTTTATAAAGCTTTTTTAACAGGGATGAAGGGGATGGAGGGGATCTTCAACAAGTGGCAGGCGACCTCGTTTGGATGCCGAAGAGATAACCCCGGATATAGCCCATCCAACATGGAAATTTGAACATTATTTCAACGTGAAACAATTTGCCGCAAAGATCTCAAAGGGCCCAGTGGACGCCATTTCATTGCTACGGATCCCAATCGCGGCCTTTCTTCAATTGGCAAGAGCGGCAGGGTAACTTCTGCTTGAAAAAAGAAGAAGTTGAAGATTAGTAGTACGGATAGCTGAGCCTGAATGCCCGTGTTGAGCCTGTTGCTGCGGGTTCAGGGGCCGACCGGTACAGAGGCAGCGCGAGTAAGCAGTTTTCATCTGTGTCCATCTGTGTTCATCTGTGGTTCCAGTTTTTTCTTTGTCCATCTGTGGTGCCATGTCCCGTCTCGATCTGAGCCGCTATTTCCTGCCCATCGCCCCCAAGCTGGCGGCGGTGGAGGTGGAATTGCAGCGGGTGCTGCGCAGCGATGTAGCGGTGGCGGAAAAGCTGGCGGCCCATGTGCGGGGCGGCCAGCAGGGCAAGCGGTTGAGACCGGCGCTTGTACTTCTGAGTTCAAGATTTTGTGGCGTGGACTCGGATCTCGAAGCGCGCTTCGGCGCTATTTTCGAACTCATCCATACGGCCACCCTGGTGCACGACGACATCATTGACCACGCCAAGCTGCGGCGCGGCAAGCCCACCCTCAACACGATGTGGGGCAACACCCTGACGGTGCTCTTCGGCGATCTGCTCTACATCCACGCCATGTCCAGCGCCATCCAGGGACGGGATTGGCGGCTCATGGAGATCCTCGCCGAAGTCACCACGCGCATGATCGAAGGCGAGCTCATCCAGAACGACGTGCTCTTCAGCCTGGAGACCACGCGCAAGGATTACTTCGATATCCAGGAGCGGAAAACGGCGCTGTTGTTCGGTGGATGCACAGAATCCGCAGCCGT
>JAJYMZ010000311.1 GCA_021786615.1 Acidobacteriota bacterium | reverse complement strand
CGATGCAAGCCCAGGGCGCTTTCGCCGGCGCGTCGGCCGGGGAGGCTTTGCCATCCAGGATGAGCTTCCAGGAGGCCAGCAGGCCATCCGCCGAGGCCTTCCGCGAACCCGGCGCTGTTTTCGCAAGGGCTTCGAGTTTTGGGAGCCGCTCGCGCATGGTTTTCTCAAGTTGATCCGGGGCGATGGGCGTGGCGCCGTTGACATCAAACCCCTGGGTGATCTCGGCCAGGCTGGATTCAAAAGCCTCCACCTTGTTGTCCTGCCAGGCCCTGAATCCAAAATAGCCCCCCACCAGAATCACAAGTGTGCCGGCGCCAATGAGCAGCGGCTTGAGCATGCCCGTCTGCAGATCCTGCCCGTTCGCCAGCTTCTGCTGGAAGTGGGCAAGGCTCTGCGCGGGTTTCTGAACCTGGATCTCTTTCGCCTTCGGCGTCGCCATGGTGACGGCCTCCAAACCCCCAGTTTGCCCCATCCTCACCGGACTTCCCACTTGAAATCCCGTGGCCCTCTGGTAGCCTGATGAATCCTGCCTGGGTAGCTCAGTTGGTAGAGCAATGGACTGAAAATCCATGTGTCGGCGGTTCAATTCCGTCTCCAGGCACCAAGTTAAAAGGACCCCTTTTTTGGGGTCCTTTTAACTTGGCGGAGACGGAATTGAACCAGGAGTGCTTGGGCCGCGCCTCGACCGCAGCGGAACGCATGCGTTCCGCAAGGGAGGCGGCCCTAGCACCCGGGCGGCCGAGCCAGCCGCGAAAGCGGCGCAGTGAGGAATTCCGTCATCAAAGAAACCACTTTGAATCAATGGAGGTGGCCCTTTTCGCGTTGGCGGAGAAAAAATTGAATCTCAGTTGTCTTAGGCTGCGTTTCGGAAACCGCAGCGCGCGAAGGCCGGGAGCGGCTAGGCGAGGAATTCTGTCCTCAGATCCTCAGTTGCCACCCAACTGGGTGGGCTGGTAGCCCTCTCCGTAAGTCACGGGCACTCGCTGCTTCAGCTCCTTCACCAGGCGTTCCTGGGCCTGCTGTTGCTGTTTTTGCTGCCAAGCCTGGACCAGCTCCGCATGAACCGCATCAAAAGGAGGCAGGGCCTGAGTGCCGCCTGCGGCCTTTTGCTTGGCGACGGCTTCGTCGTAGATCGCGTGCAAGTCCGCTTCGGGCGCGGTCATGGACGCGGCGCGTTTTTCAAGAATGGCGCGCTTGTAGACCTCTGCCAGGGCCGACTCTGCTTGCAGGCGAACCTTCATATCCTTGTCCACGCCTTCCAATTTGGCCAATTCGATCATCGCCTTTTGTTCAGCCAGGTTCCCGACCCATTGATTGCGGCGCTCCTTCATCTTGGGATCCGTGAGCAGCGAGTCGGCATCTGAGGGTTTGGGTGCCAAGGCTCGCACAAGGCCCTCGAATTCCTTCTGGGTGATCTTTTGCCCGGCCACATTGGCTACCACGGGGCTGGAATCACGGGAACCCGTGCCGCACCCAAGGGCCAGCACCAGGAGTGGGGCGAGGGCAATGGATAGCGAGGAGGCAGCTGAGGCGGTGGGTGAGTGCTTCATGGGTTTTCTCCGTGAATAGTCCAGAATGAGGGAGGAATGAAGGCGCCGCAATGGCGCATTCTTAGGAGCGAGCCATGGATGAAGCATCCCAGTTGGCTGGATTGGACTTGCAGGTTTACTCGGCCACCTGGTGCCCAGACTGCCGTCGCCTGGATGGATGGCTCAAGGAGCAGGGGCTTCACATCATCAAGGTGGATATCGAAACAGTTGAAGGCGCCGCGGAGAGGTTGGAAGCGGGCACAGGCAAGCGCGGGGTCCCCTATTTCCTGGTGAACGGGAAGCGCTGGGTCCGGGGCTACCACAAGGAGCTGCCCCAACGCCTGGATACGGATCTGCTAATCCGGGAGCTTCTGGAAGCCGCGAAAGCCTGAGCCCCGGACACGCGCTGCGACTACCCCCCGATCGCACAGTCCACTGGACTGTGCTCCTGCTCGGCTGCGCCTCGCAGAGGGGGCCCCGTGGGTCCGGGGCTATCACAAGGAGCTGCCCCAACGCCTGGATACGGATCTGCTAATCCGGGAGCTTCTGGAAGCCGCGAAAGCCTAATGAACCTTCAATCGCCTCTCGTCCATCGAAAATCAACTTTCAGGAGGGAGGTTCGACTCCGGGCGTCCCGGATTGGACATGCGGATCATGCGTTTCGCTAGGATCTGCCTGATCTCCGTGGCATCCTAAGGGGTTCCTTTGGAGTTGAGCCGTGGCGTCTATTTTTTCAGCCGGATTCTGGTCCAATTTGTTCACATCCGATCTTGCCATTGATCTAGGTACAGCTTCCGTTCTGATCCATACCAAACAAGCCGGCCGCATCGTCGTCTATGAGCCCTCCATCGTCGCCATCAATACTCAGACGGGCGATGTGGAGGCTGTGGGTGACGAAGCCAAGCAACTTCTGGGGCGCACTCCCCAGGGCGTGAAGACCGTGCGTCCCATGAAGGATGGCATGATTTTCGAGGTGGACGCCGCTGAGAAGATGCTCGCCATGTTCATCGTGAAAGCCCGCCCGAACAAGGGCCTGGCCCGCACCCGCATCGTGGTGAGCGTGCCGCCAAGGGCCCACCAGGTGGCGCGCCGAGCCGTGAAGCAGGTCTGCTACGACGCCAAGGCTGGCGAGGTCTTCCTGGTGGATCAGACCATGGTGGCCGCCATTGGCGCAGGGTTGTCCATCAACGAAAAACGCGGCTGCATGATCGTGGACATCGGCGGTGGGACCACGGATGTCGCCGTGATTTCATACAACGGCAAGGTGTTCTCTGATTCCATCACCGTGGCTGGCGACGAGATGGACGAGGCGATCATCAAGTACATCCGCGAGAAATACAATGTGCTGATTTCTGAATCCAGCGCGGAGCGGGTGAAGTGGGAGCTGGGTTCGGCTTTTCCATCGGACCAGGTCCGCACCATGGAAATCAGCGGCCGGGACCAGTTCGAGGGCCTGCCCAAGACCTTGACGCTGAATGATTCAGAAATCCGCGAAGCGCTCTCAGAGCCCATCAACGCCATCATTGATCTGGTTCGCAAGGCGCTCAACGAGACGCCTCCCCAGCTGGCGGCGGACCTCATTGAGCGGGGCATCTGCATCACCGGCGGGGGCTCCAAGATCCAGGGCATGGATGACCGGCTCCGCAAGGAAACCCACCTTCCGTGCTATCGGGCGGAGGATCCACAGACTGCCGTGGTGCGCGGCACCGCCATGCTGCTTGAGGACATCCCCTTCCTGAGGCGCATTCAGATTCTCGACTAAGGGCCTGAAGGGGATTGACGATGGCAACCATATTTCCTTTCAGGCCCTAATGGCCCCCCACGCCAAATGGCGCTCCGCGAGTTGGCAGGCCTGGATCCTGAGTTTGCTTTGGCTTGGGCATGGGTTGTGGGCGATGAGCGGACGATGGCCTGGCTTAGGCCTGGTCAAGGCCTTGAATTATATTTCGGGGCCGATGCTCAAGCTTTCCGCGAAATGGGAAGCCCGCCGAGAGGCCAGGAGCCAGCAAATCTATGATCTCGGCACGGCTGAAAAAGAGATTGCCCAGCTCAAAGCCAGGGTCGGGCTGTTCGAGATGCAGGAGGTTCGAGAAGGCCCTCGCAGGGCTGAAGCCGAGGAGGCCATCCGGCTCCTGGGGCTCAAGCAGCAGATGCCTTTGGAAACCAAGGCTGCCCGGGTCATCGCCAACACCCGCTCCGCTCCCTTCGGGGGCCTGGTGATTGATCAGGGGACGGAGGCCGGACTTCAGCCGGATCAGGGGGTCATCGCTCCAGCAGGCGTGGTCGGGCGTATCTGGAACGCAGGCCAGCGACAGGCCAGCGTGCTTCCCCTGGATGCCTATAATGCGTCCACGGGCGTGATGCTCGCGCGGAGCCGCGCCACTGGCGTGCTCCAGGGCACCGGTCCAGGAAAGGCTGAAATCCGTTACATCAGCAGCCAGGAAGGGGTTCAGGCGGGGGAGGCGGTTTACACCTCCGGACTGGATCGGATCTTCCCTCGCGGGCTCCTGGTGGGATACGTCAGCCACGTGCGGCCAAGGGATGCAGAACTGAAAGTGGAAGTGGCCCTTTCAGCGCCATTGGATCGCCTTTCCGTGGTGCTGGTGCTGCCTTCCAAGCCCCCTATAGAAGTGAGCCCTCCCGCGGGTTCCGGGAAGGGCCAGCCATGAGTGCCCGTCCTGCTCCAGCGGTGGTGCGGCCTTCCCTGGTCAGCCTCGTCGCACTGGTGGCGATCTTTTTATCCGCGCCTTGGCCGCCCCTCCAGGCTGTCTTCCATGTGGCCTTGGTGCTGGGATTGGCGCCCTTGGAGACCGTCCCGCTTCTGGCCGGCCTCTGGGCCGTGGCCGCAGGTTGGGTCATGGAAGGCACCCTCCGCATGGTTCCCCATCCCGGCGGCGCCGCCTGGGCGGATCTGACCCTGGCCCTGACGGTGCTTTTCTTTAACCGTTTCTGGCCGCCGGATCGGCGGCTGATCTGGTGGGGAAGATTGGCCGGGTTCACTCTGCTGCACGCGCTGCTTCTGCATCTCGCGGTGGCGCTGGCTTCCGGACCTCACCCCTGGGGCCGGGGGTGGCTCTGGGCCTTGCTCACCTCGCCCCTTTGGGCGATGTTGGCTTGGCGCTTGAAGCCCACAACCCATCCGAGGTAGCCGTGGATCTCCGCCAACGAAACATCCTGCTCAAGCGCCTGGCCATCCTTCAGACGGCAGCCTGGCTCATGGTGCTGGGCTTGAGCCTGGTCTATGCCTGGCTGCAGGTGGTGCGGCGCAGCGAACTGCAGAAACTGGCACTCAAGCAGGCCGTGAAGGTGCGTACCACGCCCGCGCCTAGGGGGATCATCTTCGACCGCAATGGCCATCGCCTCGTGGACAATCGCAGGGCCTTGCACCTGGTGATCCAGCAGGAGGACCTGCCCAAGAATCCCACCCAGGTGGAAGCCCTGGCCCAGGCGCTGGAGCAAGATCCCGAGCAGTTGCAGCGGCGCGTGCAGATGGCTCGCAGCTCGGGTATGAAACGATCCCTCGTCGTGCAGGACAATCTGGATGACGCCGGCCTGGCCAGGGCCGAAACCCTGAGGGCGAGATTCCCTTTTCTGAGCATCGAAGTGGCGCCCCGGCGGGTGTATCAGGGCGATGAGCTGGCCGCCCACGTACTCGGTTATGTGGGGGAAGTGAACCCGCAGCTCATGACGAAAGAACCCGGCCGTTACCAGCTGGGCGAGATCGTGGGCCGCAGCGGGTTCGAGGCCGCGCGGAACGACCTTCTGAAAGGCCAGGACGGCCTGCGGAAAAGCCTGGTGGATCACCTGGGCCGGGAAGTGGCGCTCTATGGCCTGGACAATGCCACACCAGGGCAGAGCGTCTACCTCACCTTGGATGCAGGGCTGCAAAAGACCATGCAGGAGGCCTATGGCGAAGAGCGCGGCGCGGGGGTGGTGATTGATCTCCGGGATGGGGGCATCCTGGCCCTCTATTCCAGTCCATCTTTCGACCCCAATGCCTTCCTGGGCCACATGAGTCAGGAGGATGTGGATCAATATGTGCGCAACCCCACCCAGCCCATGCTGGACCGGGCCACGCAAGGCCTCTATCCACCGGGCTCCACTTACAAATTGCTGGTCGCGCTTTGCGCCCTGGAAAAGGGCATCATCACGCCGGAAACCACCTTCACCTGCCATGGGAAGAAGACCTTCTACGGCCGCGAATTCCGCTGCGATGCGGTGCATGGAACCCTGAATCTCGTGCAGGCCATCGCCCGGAGCTGCGACATCTATTTCTACGAACTGGGAGCGCGGCTGGATGTGGACGAGATCCATGCCACCGCTGCGAAATATGGGCTCACGGAGCTGACCCAGGTGGATCTTCCCAACGAGTTGCCCTCCCGTATTCCCAGCCGGGAATGGAAGGCGAAGCATGGCCGCAAAGAAAAGAAATGGTATGCCGGAGAAACCATCAGCGTGGCCATCGGGCAAGGCCAGAACGGGCTCACGCCCATCGCGCTGGCACGCTTTTACGCCATGCTCGGCGCCAAAGGAAAGGTGCTGACGCCGCACTTGCTCTACGGGGAGCGCGACGAGGCCGGGAAGATGGTGATCGTGCCTCCGCCGAAACCCCGGGAGACGGGACTCGATCCGGGAATCTGGGCGGCCCTGGATGAAGGGCTGTACGAAGTCGTGCACAGCGGCACCGCCCGCACTTCGGCCCTGCCGGGCGTCACCATGTGCGGCAAGACCGGCACCAGCCAGGTCACGACCTTCGTGGACAAGGCGCATTACCGCACCCTCGCCAAGCAATTCAGGGACAACGCGCTCTTCGCGGGCTATGCCCCTCGGGAGAATCCGCAAATCGCATGGGCGATCGTGGTGGAAAACGCGGGCTTCGGCGCCGACGCGGCGGCGCCCATCGCGAGGAAACTATGCCAGTACTGGTTCCTTGACCGCCTGAAGAAGCCCCTGCCTCCCCCGGGCGGGAAGCTGCCGGATGCCTTCGAAGAGGCTCAAGGCGATGAAACCGGGCCCGACTCCGCGCCGGAAACGCCAGACG
>JAJYMZ010000291.1 GCA_021786615.1 Acidobacteriota bacterium | reverse complement strand
CCCAACGGCGGCTATTTCTATTTCCACGAGCCTGATCTCTCGGGCCTCTGGGCTCGCGATCTGGTGCGCCGCGATCGCGCGGACGAACTGCTGGCCTTCATGGAGCCGCGCTGGCAGGAGTTGATGGCGGAAGTCCGCGGCCAGACTTTCCTCGACGGGCACAGCAAGCGCCTCTGGTGGGCCTGGTGGCTGGACGATCCCGCTTCTCTCCAAACCTGGATCCGGGCGGCTTCATCCAGACCTGAAAAGCTGCGTGACCTTTCGGAGATCATGGGCGACCGCCATCTTTGGGACCGCTTCTGGACGCTGGCGGCCCGGAACTGGAACGCTCCGGAATTGGTGGCCGTGGTCACGCCCGAAGCCCGCACGGCCTGGTTCCGGTTCTGGGAACCCGCGATGCCCACGGACCCGGTGCTGGTGGCCCGCCGCCACTTGACGGAGCGCGTGACGAGCGCAGTGGAGAGGCTCCTGCAGAACAAGCCCAATGCCGCGGCGGATTCGCTTATCGTGAAACTTCGCGGACCCCAGACCGTGGGCGATGTGCTGGGCCATGACGCCCGCTGGACCTGGCCCCTGTTCAAGCCGCGCGCCAATGTCAATGCCGGGGCCAAGGGCGAACTGCTGGAAGTGGGCGATGACCGCATCATCGGCCAGGGCGTGGATGAGGGCCGCCTGCCCGGCGCCCTGTGGGGCGACCGCCCCGGCGAGGCCTGGTACGTGCTGGAAGCCCTGGCCCGCTATCGCCAGGGTGATCACACGGCACCCTACCTGCCCTTCGCCGTACCGCAACGGGGCGCCGAAACCTCCCGTGCCCTCTTGGCCCTGCGCATGGCCCGAGCGATGGGAGATCTGCCGCTCGCGTTGGAGCTGGAAGCCGAGCATCCCGGCCCCGAAGCGGATCGCTCGTGGCTGGAAGGCCGCGTGGGATTGTTTGAGGCGGCGGGGCAGAAAGCCAAGGCCCTGGCGGCCTTCCGCGCCTTCGTGCGCCTGGGCCAGGCCAAGCTCAATGAAGACCAGTTCAGCTGGCTGCTGGCCCACGCGGAAGACTGGGGCCTGCCTTCGCCCATGGAATTGATGGATCCTGATAAGCCCGTGGGACCGGCCTTCCTGGCGTTCTTGAGGGATCGCAAGCCGGAAAGCGCCTTGCGTTTTTTCACCGCCGACGAGGTGGGCTTCCGCGCCGCTCTGGCCAGCCGCTGGCGCAGCCGCGAGGCCCAGCTCAGCCCCGGGCAGCTCCACGCCTGGCTCCGGGAATTGTGGGCCATGGACAGCGCGTCGCTGCCGCGCCGCGGGCTTGCCAAGCTCGGGCCCGCCTATGCCCACGCCGGGGATTGGCTGCAACGCCAGCCCGTGGCGGAGCGCATCAACGCGCTGGATGCGCTTGAGGAAGCGCTGAATCCCGCGGACGCCAAACCAACAATCTTCGCCTCGCTGAAGCAAATCGAGGTTGGTGATGTGAACGCCCTGTTGGCCCTGCGCCTCCACTTGGCAAGAGGCGAGACGAGCCAGGCCCAGGCCATGGTGGACACCCTGCTGGCGGAGCTGCGTCAAAGCAAGCCTCTCAGCTATTCCTACCGGGAGACTCCCGCGCCTGAAACCACGACCGATGAAAATGAATCCGGCGGCGAAGCACCACAGCCGCCCGCCGAAGATTATGCCGCACCGGACGCCCTAGTGAGCCGGTTGCAGGCCTGGCTCACTCCCTTCCAGGAAGCCAAAAAATCCGCCTTGGTGGAAGAAGGTTTCCGCAAACTCCTCAAGGAGACCCGGGACGAAGGCGCCGTGTCCACCGCCGCCTGGAAATTGGCCTTCAAGCTCGTACCCGCGGCGGAGGCCAAGGCCTTGGGAGATGAGTTGGAAGCCGCCTGGTTCCGCGGCGAAGTGCAGCCCGAGCAGTTGGGCAGTCTGTGTGATGCGCTCGCCAGCGCCTTGCCCGCCGAGGCGCCCAAGTGGCTGGCCCGCTGGCCCAGGGCCTTCACCTTCGAGCAGGCCCTCGCCCGCGCGAAGGTCCTGGCGCGCTTGAAACAAAATGGCGAAGCCTCCCGGGTGCTGGTGGAATCCCGCCGCCGCGCCCTGTGGAGCGAGCGCGAGGAAGTGCTGGCCTTCGGCAAATGGCGCCAGCTCGGCGCTCCTGATAGGTATCGGGGGGGACCGCCCATGAGGTCTCCTGCACCGCAAGAAAAAGCCCCTGCTGCTTGGCTCGCGGCCCAGCAGGTCTGGAACGCCAAGTCCGATGCGGCGCTGCTGGCCCAGCTCAAGGCCCATCCCAACGATGTGCTGTCGGCGCGCATGGCGCTGCGCAGCCTCGCCCCGCTGGATGAGGAGACCGCCGCCCGCGTAGCCCTTTGCACCTCCATGGCCCGCTCCCACAGCGGCTTCAGCGTGGATGGAGACGCGACTTTGATGCGGCTGCGGGCCGCTCGCGGCCTGCTGCCCTCCTCCCCGCGCGCCGCGCAAAAGGCGCTGCTGAATTTGAGCGCCGGGGAATTCCTGCGCCTGGCCACGGAACGCCGCCTGAAGACCACCGAGGTGAATCTGGCCCTGGCGGATCTGGCGCGCATCGCCCATCGCTCCGGCGATGAAGCGCGAGGCCGCGCCATCACGGGCGTGCTGGCGGATCGCAACGCCGCCGCGGGCAAGGCCCTGCGGGCGGAATTGAAGCCGGATATATCCCATGGTCCCGATTCCTTCCGCCTGGTGAACGGGCGCCCCGCGCCCATCCGGCCCAGGGACCTGAACTGGTCCATGCTCGCGAACCTGCTGCAAGGGGAGGGAGTCCGATGATTCCGCGTTCACCCGTTTTCCTCCTGCTGACGGCTTCGCTGCTCACCGCCGCCGAGACACCGCTGCCCTTGCCCAAGGCTCCCGTGCGGGTCATCATCCCCAATGCGGCGGCCTTCGATAAAGCTTTGCACGGTGCCTACCGGGATTTCCTGACCGGGGCTTCCGGCAACGAAGATCCGGTGGTGGCTTCTTTCCGCAAGACCCAAGTGGGTTCCAAGCTGGAAGACCAGTGGCTGCGCCTTTCCAAGGATCTGCCCTGGACCTGGGCGGAGATCCAGAAGCTGAAGCCCAAGGCCATCGCTCTCGCCCTGCTGGAAGCGGGACATCTGGAAGGCATATTGGTCATCGAAACCCCCCTTGCAGAACTGCCCATTGCCCTGCCGGTTGAAACGAAGCGCACCCATGGCGGGATGCCCTATTCCCTCATCGCGCCGGGCACCGCGGATAAAGGCGGCAATCCGGATCGCCGCGCAGGACTGGCGTGGGCCCGCATCGGTGGCCGCCTCATCCTCGCCACCAGCGAGCGCGCCTTGAAGCTCGCCCTCGACGAGCAACAGGCCGGCCGCGGCATGCAGGCGCCGCTGCCAGGCCTCATCTCCATGGACTTGGACCTGGACGTTCTGCGCAAGGACCGCTACTTCCGCCGAGAATTCCTGTGGCCCGAAGGCCCCGAAACCGGCCATATCCGCGCGGCCCTGCGCCAGGAAGGCAACCACCTGGTGGAAGTGCGCGAAGGCACCACGGAGCCTCGCGGAGGGGTCTTCACCTTCGAAGCCTCCGCCTCCGCAACCGCGGGTTGGGAGAGCGAAGGCACCCCCTTCTGGCCCGCCTTCCGCCGCGCCCTGCTGGAGCCCATTCCCGTGCTGGCGGACAAGCCCGTGCCCGCGCTGTCGTCGCTGCCGCCCGCCACGGCGCGGGGTGGCGAAGACCGCTACATGGTGAACTTCACACGGCCTCGCGTCGCGCCCGGCGCGCCGGCTTTCGAAGAGGGTGATCTATCAGCATGGAAGGTGTTGATGGCCAAGCAGGCCATACCCTCCTGGGGCTTTCTGGTCACCAAGGACGGCGCCCGGCGCATGGCCTTCCCGTGGCCTGCGGCCCTGGATGCGGAATTCATCGAACTCTGCCGAACCACCACCGCGCGAAGATCAGGCCGCGCCACCACGGTGAAGACGCCCGAAGGCGAGGAAATCCGCATCGGCCCGGCCCTGCCTGTGCTAGCCTTCCGCCGCACCGGAAACATCCTATGGGTGGCTGCTGCGGCAAAAGATCTGCAAGACGTGCCCACGCCCACAAGTAATGCCACGCTGGTGCGCTGGGGCCGCGTGGATCTCGCCGCCGCGCGGGCCGAAGGTGCCCGCTGGCAAAAAGTGGAAGGCCCCGCCCGCCCCGAGCAGGTGCGCCCCCTTTCCGATCGCATCCTGGGCCTCTTGGGCTGGATGCCGAAGACCACAGCCCTGAGCGTCGAGCGCCGCAAAACCGCAACGGGATGGACCGAGCGCGTGGTTTTTGAGAGCGATGAGAAGTGAAGCTGGGATTTTCAGAGAAGCAGAATTGTTGTGCCCAGGCACTGAGACTGACGGGAAAGCCGGGTTGGCATCGTGTCCGAAGCAGAGTGGATTTACAGCATTCCTTGATCCCCCTCATCCCCTTCATCCTTGTTTTTAAAGCCTTTTTTAACAGGGATGAAGGGGATGAAGGGGATGCGGGCATCTCATGAGGTCATACCACCAAGTTCGCGTTTTTACTCAAGATCCCGCACTTTTCTGGCTGGTCTCATGCGGTGCGTTTTTTCAAAACGGGGAAAGTGGAAGCAGTCTCCGCAGGACGATCAGTACTTTTTTGCTGGTCCTGTTCTCGCCCATCCTGCACCTAAATGCTCAAAGCAATCATGGTTTTTTGCAGCAAAAACGAGCCGCTCAATCTTCACAGCTTCAGACCTGGACGCTCGCACAAGGGCGATTGGTATTGGGTCCTGGCGCTTCGGCCGCGCCCATGGCCATTGGCTCCCTGCAGAAACCCTTCGTGGCCAAGGCCTGGGCGGCGGCCCATCCCCATTCCCCGACACCCCGTTTCCGCTGTGGTCCTGGCTCCGCCTGCTGGCTTCCTCCGGGGCACGGCGACGTGGGCCTGACCCGCGCCCTGGCAGTGAGCTGCAACGCCTACTTCCGCGCCTTGGCGAAAGACACACCGCCTTCAGTTCTCAAAGGCACCTTCAAGGCCGAAGGCTTTTCCTCCCCGGCCATCACGCCTGATCTCGCCATCGGCTTGGCGGGCCCCGAAGGCGCGCTTCTCATTGCGCCTGGCGATCTGCTGGAGGCCTTTGAGCGTCTGGTGCGGGAACCCTGGCCGACCGGCGAAGCCGTCCGGGATCAGGTGCTCGCGGGCCTGCGGGAAGCCGCCTTGAAGGGCACCGCGGGGGGACTGGGCCAGCGGGGCTGGTGGGCCAAGACCGGCACCGTGCGTATAGAAGATGACGATCCCACGCGCACCGCGGGACTTGTGATGGCGGTGGACGACGCAGGCTGGGCCGTTCTCGCCAAGCTTGAACCAGGCACGGGGCGCCAGGCCGCCGCCGCCATCGCGCCCACCTTGGCCCGCTTGCGTCCCGGGCATGCGGTTCATCGCATTGCAGAGCAATCCTACTTGCGATACCCGAAGCCAGTGGCAACGCTGGCAAGGCCGGCTTCGACCTCAGTCGTTCAGGTTCGCCTGCTGGGCCTGCTGGAGTCGAAACATATAGAGGTCCGGAACTTGAGCGCCTCGCCCATGCCTGCGGGACGAAATTTCCTGGGCCCGGGTGCGATGAAAGTTCTTCATGCCGGCGACCGCCTCGGTCCAGGTCTGATGGAACTCCGTGATCCTGCCACAGGCCTTACGCGGCGCTTCGAAGGCAGCCTCGCCTGCGGCCGCACGCCTAGAGGGGCCTATGGCCTCACGGCCACGCTCACGCGACGGGAATACGTTGCGGGCGTGCTCGCGGCAGAATTGCCGTACGCGTCGTCGGAGCGCCGCATTGAACTGGGTGCCGCGGTGCTGCGCTTCCTCGCCCAGGGGCCACGCCACGGGAGCGTGGATGTATGCGACAGCACCCACTGCGCCTGGTTCGTGGGACGGGGCCCCCGGGTCGCCTGGGTGACACCGAGACAGGCAGTGCATCACCCGGAGGAGGTCATTGATCCTCTCAACGGCCTGCCGGACGCGGACTGGACGGCGATGCAAGCCGCTGCTAAGCGTCCCGGTCCTGCCCTTTGGACCGCCCATTGCGGTGGAAGGCCTTTGTCATCTCACGCGGTTTGGGGCCACGGGGATACGACGGTCCAGCCATGTCCCCGCCACGGCCCGGATCAAAGCCGCCCATGGGCACGCGATTGGAAGGACGCGGATCTCGCCAAGGCCTTCGGTGCGACGGTGCGCGGCCTTCAGATCGAGATGGACGATGGTACCTGGACCTTGCGGATCGAAAGCGGCCGGGCGACGTGGAGGCTGCGTTACGACGATGCCCACCGCCGCCTCGCCACGGTCCTGGGCTGGGATGCCCTGCCCAGCCCCGCTGATGCCATCGAAGCCATTCCCGGGGGCTACCGTGTTCAGGGTGTCGGGTGGGGTCATCGCGTGGGGCTGTGCCTGGGGGAGTGACGCGGAGCTGCATTCCGACAGGCCTCAGGCTTCGGGCTTCGGGCTTCGGGATCGCATCCATCAGCATCTCCTTCGAGGCATTCCGTTGTTTTGCCTGAAGCCTGCAGCCTGAGGCCTGATACCAATTAGCAATCAAACGGATTCTAATATCCAAGGGTACCCTGCGAGGCTTTGGAGCCTTTGCGGGGTGGCTTCGAGTTCATTCAGGCCGACCTCGGCCTGGTCCATCACGGCGTCAAGGCTGTCGAAC
>JAJYMZ010000208.1 GCA_021786615.1 Acidobacteriota bacterium | reverse complement strand
ATCGGAGCTTCGCATCCTCTCGCCAGCCCCACTTGGCTAACGGGAAAGACCGATCCAGGATCTCCCTTGAATCGGTCTCTTTGGTCGGCGCGAGAGGATTCGAACCTCCGACCCCACCCACCCCAAGGGTGTGCGCTACCAGGCTGCGCTACGCGCCGTGAACCTTTTACTTTACGGGCAGGAGGCGGATTCATCAAGGCAAGAAATCCGGCGGTGTGCAGAGACGCTGATGCAGGCGCTTCAGGGCGGCTGTGATGACCTCCAGGCTTTCTTGGGGGATGGATGGTGGGGGGGGCGCTGCCATTGGTTCAGTGGGATCTGCAGCCTTGACCGCAACAGATTTCTTGGGGCGGGGAGTAGGCGCCACGGGGGCTGCAGGGACCTCGATCCCCATGGCTTCGTGCAGGCCTTTAGCCAGGTGACCTGTAAGCAGCAGCTCCCGGCAGTCCGAAACGGTCAGGCCTTCGGAGATCCAAGCGTAGATCCGATGCAGGCGCGGAAGTTCGTCCACGTGGTAGTAGCGCAGATTCCCTTTGGAGCGCCGGGGCTTGATCTCGGGGATCTGGGTTTCCCAATAGCGCAGTTCCTTGGGGCCCACGCCGATGTGCCGCGCGGCTTCGCCGATCTTGAACCATTTGCGGGTCACGTCTCCCTCGACTCGATGCCCAGGGCCTTGAGCCGCTTGTACAGGTTCGAGCGGTCCAGTCCCAGCACGTCCGCCACACGGGTCATGTTGCCATTTTGCGCCCGCATTTCGCGCTGGATGTAGATGCCCTCGAACCAGTCCCGGGCTTCGCGCAGGCTGGAAAAGGCGGGGAAGGAGAAAGGGTCCGGCTCGGCGATATGGCGCAGCGCCAGCGGCCCCAGATCCCGGGCCGTTATTTCGGCGCCGCGGCTCAGGATCACGGCGCGCTCCATGAGGTTCTTCAGCTCCCGCACATTGCCTGGCCAATCGTGATTCAAGAGGGTGTCCTTGGCGTCGGGCGCCAGGCGTTTGGCGGCCCGGCCGTAGCTCCTGGAAATGGAAGCGATGAAGGCATCCGCCAGGGTGATGAGCTCCTCCACGCGCTCCCGCAAGGGCGGCACCCGGAGCGGCACGACCGCTAGGCGGAAATAGAGATCCTCGCGGAAGCGTCCGGCCTTGATTTCCTCGGCGAGATCTTTGTTGGTGGCCGCGATGACGCGCACGTCCACCGCCAGCGCGCCGCCGCCGCCCACGGGTTCGATGCGGCCTTCCTGCAGCGCCCTCAGCACCTTGGCCTGGGTCTTCAAGGACATGTCGCCCACTTCATCCAAGAAGAGCGTGCCACCGTCCGCCTCGCGGAATTTCCCGCGCTGATCGCGGGTCGCGCCGGTGAAGGCGCCTTTCGTGTGGCCAAAGAGCTCGCTTTCGATGAGTTCCTCAGGGATCGCGGCGCAGTTGACTTCCACAAACGGATGTTCCCTGCGAGGGCTTCCCTTATGGATCAGCCTGGCGATTTCTTCTTTGCCACTGCCGTTCTCGCCGGTGATCAGGACGCGGCCATCCGTGGGCGCCACCAGCTTGAGATCCGCCATCAGCCGTTTCATGGCGGCGCTTTCGGCCTGGAAGAAGCGTTCCCCTTCCACTTCCTGCATGAGCCGGAGGTTTTCATGCACTAGCTGCGATTGCTTGAGGGCATTGCCCACCACCAGCAGCAGTCGGTCGAGATCAATGGGCTTCTCGATGAAATCGAAGGCCCCGAGCTTGGTGGCCTGCATGGCCGTATCAATGTTGCCGTGCCCGCTGATCATCACCACGGGGAGGTCGGGCCGCAGGGCCTTTGCCTGCTTCAAGGTTTCCAGCCCGTCCATGCCCGGCAGCCACACATCCAGCAGCACCAGATGGATGCCTTCGCTATCGGGATTCTGGAGCAGCTCCAGCGCCTGCTCGCCGCGCTCCGCCTTCAATACGGCATAGTGCTCATCAGTCAGCGTCTCGCCCAGGCTGCGGCGGATACCGGGCTCGTCATCCACGATGAGGATCGTCTGGGGCTGAGGCATGACTTCAGGTTATCTGAGCTTGTGGGAGAATGATGAATGCTCGTTGACGCCCATTGCCATTTGACCGGCAGCCATCTGCCCCAGGACCAGATGAAAGGCACTTTGGACCGGGCTCTTGCCGCCGGTGTAATGGGCTTCATCGCCGTAGGCACGGACTTCAAAGACAGTCGCGCGGCGCTGGAGCTGGCGCGCGACACGCCTTGCATCCAGGCCAGCATTGGCGTCCACCCCCATGAGGCCAAAGGCTGGAGTGCTGAGACAAGCGCGGAGCTGGAAACCCTAGCGCTGGATCCCAAGGTCCGCTTTATTGGCGAGACCGGCCTGGACTGGCATTACGATTTGAGCCCGCGGGATGAGCAGGAGCGGGCCTTCCGAGCCCAGATCCAGCTGGCCAAGCGGGTCCACAAGCCCTTGATGATCCACACCCGCTCCGCGCCGGAGGCCACCCTGCGTACCCTTTGGGAGGAAGGCGCGGAGGAAGTCTCCGGCATCATCCATTGTTTTTCAGAGGACCTGGCCTTTGCCGAAGGAGCCCTGGATCTGGGCTTCTACTTGAGTTTCTCGGGCATCCTCACCTTCAAGAACGCCCATGCCATACGCGAGGTCGCCACCTGGGCGCCCGAAGACCGGATCCTCGTGGAGACCGATTCTCCCTATCTCGCGCCGGTCCCCCATCGGGGGAAAACCAATGAGCCGGCCTATGTGCGCTTCATCGCGGACTGTCTGGCTCAAGCGCGAGGCGTCAGCAGCGCCCGGATCGAGGAGCTGACCACTCAGAACCTGGAGGCCCTGTGCGGCTGGGCCCCTCCCGCCTAACGGCGCTTTCTGCCTCGGCCGTGATGGCCGTTCCGGCCGCGGCCCAGGCGCGGCCACCTGTAGCCCTGCCTTGGGACACAGCTCCAACCATTTCCTGGCGGGCGGGCGTTGGATCTCCTGCGGATGCTGAAGCACCAATCGCTCTGGACGTTTCCAGCCCCCCCCATTCAGGCCCCATAACGGTGACGATGTCGGCGGATGGAACCATGCACTTGGTGGGTGACAAAGGAGTGCGGCGACTGCGCACGGGACTGCCCGGCCGCCCCTTGCGAGTCTGGCGTGACGCAGGCATTCCAATACCCCTGGCGGGACTGGAAGCCGCGAATGCATCCTGGCGATTTCCAGGAGACACTCCACTTTCCAGAGGTATCCAGACCCTGCCCTGGGGTGGAGACGATTTCCGGATTGCCCTCACCGGCCTGCTCTGGATCATTGATGACGGCGAGCATTTCCTCACGGTGGTGCACCCCGCCACGGCCCGCGTCCTTTACCTCCCTTTGCCCCCGGGCCAAGATTTCGCGTTGCGAGTGACTCCGGGATATCTGGAACTGCTGGAAAATCCACGGGAAGCTTCAACCAGCGCGCCACGTCGCTGGTCCCTACCCTGGTTGGCCCTCCTGCCTCACTTCGCCAAACTGGCCCGTCCCGACGACATCGCCACGCCCGGCACGGCCCTGATACCCTTCCCAAATCATTAGGCGAGTCAGTTGGCACGGCCCTCGCAATCACCCATCGGACTGAAGCGAAGCTTTCACCCCACTTCCAGCATCCAAATCCTAGAGGAGGACGAGCCATGACCACCCAACGCTCCCACCAACCTTGGAACCTGCGCCCTTCCCTGCCTGCGCCATTCCTGACAGCCCTTCTCGCGGCCTCCATGCCCTTCATCATCCCCACACCGGCCCATGCCTCCACGGCGATGGGGCAGGAGGGTGACGAGCGAATTTACGAGGGTGAAGCGCCCTACCGCTACGCTTCCGTGAAAGTGCTAGAGGGCGATGTCCGCATCCGCAAAGGCGACGTGGATGAAGCCCTGTCCCGAGGCACGCCCATCGCCGAGGGCGATGTGGTGGATAGCCGCGGGCGTGGCGTCCTGCAACTGGGGGACGGCAGCCGCGTGGCGTTCGGCCGCAATACCCACTTCACCATTGCCGCGCTCTTCATGGAAAAGGATGGCTCCCGCCAGGTGCTGCTGCGCCTGAACCGAGGCCACCTGCGGGTCAATTATGGTTCTGACAGCGACGGTCGCATCCGCATTGACACGCCCTCGGGCACCGCGGTCCTGGATGGCAAGGCCAATGTCACGGTGGGAGTGGATTCGGACCGCAGCGTCAAGGTGCACGTGTCCACGGGCCGCATCATCTTCACCAACGAACGCGACCAGGCCCGCATCCTGGCGGGGGAGCGGCTCACGGTCTACAGCAGCCAGGACCGCCTGGACCGTGTGCGCAGCTACAACACTTATGAGCAGGACAACTTCGATGCGTGGAGCGATTCGTACATGCAGGCCCGGCGCGGCGCCTCCTGGGACTATGTGCCCGCCGACATCCGCTATTACAGTGATGACCTGGATGACAATGGCAGCTGGGTGGACGTGCCCGAGATCGGGAGGTGCTGGCGCCCCCGTGTGGCCTATGCCGATTGGCGCCCTTATTCCTATGGTCGCTGGGGAGCCTACAGCGGCGGCCTCACCTGGGTGAGCGATGAGCCCTGGGGCTACCTCACCTATCACTATGGCCGTTGGGGCTGGGGAGCGAATTTCGGATGGTATTGGATTCCGGGCAGCTACTACAGTCCCGCCTGGGTGGCATGGAATTGGAATGGCGGATACGCAGGCTGGGCCCCCTTGGGCTATTACAACTACCCCGTTTCTTGGGGGTATGGCGCCTGGAATGGTTATTACGCCTGGAACGTAGTGAACGTGAATTACTTCAACAGCGTGAACATCAATACTCGGCTGGTGTCCGATCACAATGCCATCGTCAACATGTCCGGCGGCACCGGCGCGACGACTTGGACAAGTCGTGGCCGAGGCCTCACGCCTCCCTGGCGGACGGGCCCCGTCATCGCCACCCGGCAGGAGTTCCAGAATCCCCGGCAATTGGGCACGGCCTTCAACCGTTCCGTCGCCCAGGACCGCCTGAACACCTACTCCCGAGCGGCCCAATCGAGCACCGGCCGGACTGTGGCTCTCGCGCCCGTGGACCGGGGCCGCACCACGCCCACGCCTTTCGAGAATCGTGATCGGACCTCCTCTCCCACTGGACGCGGCGTCCTTTCAGACCGGGGCACATCCCGCTTGGACCGCGCCCAACCTGATGGCAGAGGCGCCCGGACCACCGAAGCGCCCCATGTCCTGGACCGCCCCCGGGACTTGAACACGGGCCGGGACACCCGTCCCGTCGGGCAGCCAGTAGATCGGCCCAGAGATTCGAATTCTGGCCGGGATGTCCGTCCCATGGAACGCCCAGTGGATCGGCCCAGGGACATCCAGCGGGAACGCACCCCTGACCGCCCCCGGGACATCTTCCGGGAAGAGCGCCCCGCGCCTACGCGGGACCGGCCACGGGACGAGTACCGCCCCATCGAACGTACAGCGCCCCGTGAATACAACCCTCCCCCCCCCCAAGAGAACCGACCTGCCCCTCGTCAATACCACCCGGCCCCCCCCCCCGCCCCCGCCCCCGCCCCCCCCCCCGGCCCCCCCCCCCCCCGCCAAGAGATCCGTCCTGCGCCTCGTGAGTACCAGCCGGCCCCCCGCCAAGAAAGCCGTCCTGCGCCTCGGGAGTACCAGCCGGCTCCCCGCCAGGAAAGCCGGCCCGCGCCTCGTGAATACAACCCTCCCCCCCGCCAGGAAAGTCAACCGGCCCCAAGGCAGGAATCCAGACCTTCTTCGCCCCCGGCGGATCGGGGTGGTAGCAGCCGTCGTGGATGAAACCCGAATCTGAATCGCGAAAGCCCCCGTTTGGGGGCTTTTGTTTGGAGGTGGAACATTCAAACGGACTGGCTCGCTCTGACTCTCGGCATCGGTCTCCGGGTGCGAAGCCATTCGGCACCCCAGGAAGGCCTCAAATGATCTCCACCGGATACCCGCCTTTCTGGATGAGCTGGCTGGCGATGCGGCCCCGCAGCCGGGCGCAGCTGGTGGGATGGAATTCGGCGAAGGCCTTGATGCCCGCCAGGGCGTGGCGCAGGCCTTCCCCATCGGTGACATCGGCGCAGAGCATCCGGGCGTCGCCATGGACGCGGTGCCAGGCTTCGTTCACATAGAGTTCGGTGAAGTCCCGGGCGATCTCCGCCCAGCGATGGCCGGCTTCAAGCATCCGCTCGGCGCGCACCACGGCGCTTTCCATGGCGTAGATCTCGATCATCATGTTGCTCATGCGGGCCATGACTTCCTGGTTGTCCACCAGCTTCTGGCCCAGTACCTGCACCGCGAGGCCCGAGGCCAGCATGCACTGGCGCTTGCTCAGTTCCACGCCATGCTTGAGCCGCGCCACCGGGCCCGTGAAGCTAGCTGCCTTGGGCGGATTCGAGATCTCCTTGGCCACCTGCTGGCCGAACTGCATCATTGGCAATTCACCTTTCATGGCGCGTTTCAGCAGGGTGCCCGCGATGAGCAGGCGGTTGATCTCGTTGGTGCCCTCGAAAATGCGGTTGATGCGGCAGTCCCGGTACACCTTTTCCGGCGGATACTCGGCGCTGAATCCGTAGCCGCCGAAACACTGCACGGACTCGTCCGCGATCCAGGAAAGCGCTTCGCTGCCCCAGACCTTGGCGATGGAAGCCTCGATGGAGAACTCATCAATGGCCTTCATTTTTTTCGCCCCGGCATCCGCATCGGACCAGCTGCTCTGGCACAGGGCATCGTCAATGTAGCCGATGGTCCGCCAGTTCAGAT
>JAJYMZ010000129.1 GCA_021786615.1 Acidobacteriota bacterium | reverse complement strand
ACGCTCTTCCGATCTAGCGACTATTTTCATCTCTGCCATGCTGGATCCTCGTTGGAGCCACAATGCCGATGTTCGCGGGTCAAGCCCATCCCAGTGGCCCCGAAAAGCGCCCCTTTGCCGAACGGACTATTACCGTCCAAGGCAATACGAAGGATTGTGTTCTGACCCTTGGCTACCCCAAGCCGGATGACATCGTGGATTGGGCACCGAAGGGCTCTTACAGCGCCATGGACCCTTGGCGGATTCCACTCACGCTGGTTTACGAATACCGGGGTCATTTCTGGCAAGGTGTTTTCGGTGGCGTGCTCTTTACGGTGAAGATTAATGCTCGAAAAGAAGCTTCCAAGCCTTGGACAGATCTGGAATCCCTGCTGGAAGGGGTCCGCATCCAGCGGATCGCTCATAATCAGGCTACGAAAAACAACCATCCGGAAAATCGCCAGGAATGGATGGAACCAGTCCAGGCGCAGTTGAACGGCATCCCCTGCGTTCAGCAATACATCTATTGGGGCAACGATCCAAAGGGCTACTGGCTCTATTACTTTCCTTTCGAGGAGGACCACGCCTTAGAGTTGGAGGTCAGGATGGTTGACAACAGCAATCGCCCCGGCCTGACCCAAAGCGATTGGCGTCCCCGTGCCGAGGAGTTCGCCAAGCGGCTGCTGTCCACGGTGAAGGTTCGTGTGGAGCCGATTGTTTCTCAGAAATGATCAGCGCAGTCTCCTGCGCTGGAGACTGGTGCGTGGTAGGCTGTTGTTCGACTCAATCCATGTCAACCCCTCCCCCAAAAACATACGAGCCACGAGTTCAGATGTGAGTGATAAAATCAAAAAAATTCAGCCCTTTCCCAACGGCCATCGCGGTGACCAATCCATCCTTGACAACTTCATAAAGAACCAGAAGACCTGAAAGGGCGCTGCCGACCCCACCAAATCCGCTGCCGCCATCCTCACGGTGTCGGCGGCGGTGGTGACGATCTCGGTGTCACCGGCCACGCTGACCCTCGCGTCGGGCCTGACCACGAGCTTCGTGGCGGCGGTGGGGGGCACGTCGAACAAGGCGGTGACGTGGAGCGCTCCGCAAGGGACGTTCGGCACGCCGGTGGTGGATGCCACCGGCAGCACGGTGAGTTGGACCGCGCCGCCCGCGGCGGCGACGGTGACGATCACGGCGCAAAGCCAGGCGGATCCAACCAAGGTGGCCACCTCAGCGGTGACGGTGACGTCGGATCCGATCCAGGTCACGGTGTCGCCCTCCACGATCAGCCTGGCGCCAGGGGAAGCCCAGAGCTTTTCCGCCACCGTCACGGGCACGACGAACACGAGCGTGAGCTGGCACGCGAACGGCGGAACCCCCACGGACACCACGGCCAATCCCTTCACCTGGACGGCGCCCAGCACCCTCGGCACCTACACGCTGACGGCGACGAGCGTGGCGAATCCCAGCCGCATGGGAAGCGCCACGGTCACCGTGGCCGCGCCGGTGGTGACGGTCTCACCCGCGACGATTAGCCTGGGCCCGGGCGGAACGCAAACCTTCACGGCGACCGTGGCCAACGCGCAGAACCAGGCGGTGACGTGGAGCGTGGTGGAGTGGGCAGCTGGAGGAACGATCACCAGCGGCGGCGCATACACGGCACCAACGACGGCCGGGACTTACCACGTCAAAGCTGTCGCCGTGGTTGATCCCACGAAGTCAGCGACGGCGACGATCACGGTCACCGCGCCATCAGTGCCCGCGCTGATCTGGAAGCGATCCAGCGTGTACGCCTTTGGTACTTTGATCTCCGAGGACACAACTCTAGATGGCACGATCTATATCCAGGGTGACCAGGTGGGCAGTCCGACGATCATCAGCAACTCAGCAGGCATCAAGATCGGTGAGAGCAAGAACCTGCCTTTCGGCGAGCGGTTCGGCTCCACCGGCACCAAGAGTTCCCGGCGCTACACCAACCACGAGGACCAGCCCGGCAGCGCGATCTACATGCAGGCAAGGATGTACCTCCCGGCCTACGGGAAATTCGCCCAGGTGGACCCGGCGTATGACCAAACCAAGGACGATCCAGAAAGCTGGAATCTGTATGGCTATGTGACGAATAACCCGGTGACGCATAGCGATCCGGATGGACGCACACAGATGGCGGAAAACAACTTGGGCCTCTCACCACCAATCGATTCGGAGCCTGGAGGTGGCTTAGGGTGGTACTCCTTTGGGTTTCAAGGAGATTGGATGGATTACGAGTCCTACTTACGCCAGATTGGTCCATATCTCGATCAGCCGAGGAATTCGACTAATAGCTTGGGCATCACCCTGCCAGGCGGTGGAAATGGGGTGGAAGGGAAGGCGACAACGGCGCAAACAGAACAGACAACCCAGACAAATCAGGGCGGGACCGATTTCCTGGGAGCTGCTTTGATGTCGGTGGCATTTGGAACCGTCCCACAGGATAAAGCCGCCACGGCCTCACTGATGACGGACGACCACGGAAACGTCGTAATGGATGCTCGGGGTGGCCCGGCATTAATGCCTGTTGGTTTCACGGCCCAGCAATTTGTGGCTAGCGGGGAAAAGATGAAAGATTATCCCGTTGAAGCCCGTGTTGATTTGTCTAAATTCAAGCAAGGCGGTCCATGGGATCTCCAAAGACTCAATGGTAAATTTGATAGTCGATTTACCGATGGAGCGACAATTGCAATTGGCCTTTATGCCTCGGCAGCCGGAATACCATTTAAGTCTTTGATGACAATTCAGAACGATTATGCTGCCATTATGTCAACTTGGAAGACTGGTACGCCCATGGACCAGACTTGGACCCATCTGCCAATCCGAAACGTTACAAATACAGCGATTGGATATAGATTATACGAAAATGGCCTAGTTACGGGGCAATAACCACATGTGTAGAAGGGGAAATATGAAGCGAAATGCGAAGATAGCAGCCATAGGAATAGCCTTTGGTGTGGCAATGGCTATGACTTCATGCAACAAATTCAAACACGATTATGGCTCGGAAAGTAGAGGACGAAAAATAATCCAAAAGGTGCCTGATCCATCGGGCAAATGGATAGGTATTGTTGATGAAGTGGAATATGCAAATGGCCTTTTAACGTCCATGGCAGATAGGGTTAGTTTGGTTGGGCCTAAGTCGAAAGATAAGGATGGCGTATTGGTCTTTTCAGAGGACGCAATGCCAGATAGCGAGAAGCCGACTATCTCCTGGGAATCAAATCACCTGTTGATAACAGTATCCCCGAATTCCAATGTCCTCCACCAAGAGAAGCAGGTAGGTGAAGTTCAGATTGAGATCCGCAAGCGTTAACTCTCTCCGGGTGGAACACCTGTCTGCCCGGACCCCCACCCCATCTTAGGGTGATCCACATGGCTATGAAACTTGAAAACCTTGAGCGGCTGTACAACAACATGAAGGCGCAAGGACTCATTAAGACAAGGTTCGATTTTCAATTTCGGAATCTCAATTATTCCGTCATATATATCGCAGAACAATTCCCGCGAGAGCTTCTGGTCAAGTTACTTCAGCCGTCGTCGGTGGTTTACCAGTGCAGGTATACGGTTGTCCCTCGCCAACCTTCAATCTGTGCCGGGATATTCCCAAGAACGCACGAGCCACGAGTTCAGATATGAGTGGAGGAAACTAAAATTCAGTCCTCTCCCAACGGCCATTGCGGTGGTCAATGCATCCTTGAAAATTTCAGAACGATCAGAAGCCCCGAAAGGACAGGCCCCGGGCCAGCTGGTACGCTGAGCCGGCCTGCTCTTTCAGGCTTCAACGCTCAATGCTTCAGGCCGCGTCGCGCCAAGCGTAGCGGTGATGGAGCCCACCGACGCGGGGAAGGGCCTCTACCGTTGAGTTTGGGTTCGGCGGGATTTCCTCGGGCCTCCCTTTGGGCGTGTCCTTGCCGAGAGCGAGATGGGTGCGGTCCTCGTGGTAGTAGGTGAGGTACTGTTTGAGCAATCGGCGCAGGTGTTCCTCGTTGAGCACGATGACGTGCTCGAGCAATTCACGCCGAAGCGTGCCGTTGAACCGCTCCACGGCACCATTTTGCCAGGGGCAATGAAAGGCCGTCCGCTTGGGTGTGATGCCCATGGAGCTTATGAATGATTTTACGGCGCTAAAGGTGGTGTCGTTGTCGAAGATCAAATATTTCGGGAACTCGCCATAGGGGAACGCTTCGCGAAGCTGCTGCTTCACCCATTCTGCGGTGGGGTTCATGGTGACATTCACACGGGCAATCATCCTCCGCCCGTGGCGAAGGATCACGAGGATGTAGATCTGCTGAAAGTTCCAGGTCGGCGCGACGCAGAAATCCATCGCGGTGATGATCTCGCGATGATTCTCCAGGAAGGTCCGCCAGGCTTGGCGCTGCTTCTCGGTTCCTTTGCGCTTTGGCATGTAGCGCAGCACGGTGCGCTCGGAGACGCGGAAGCCGAGCTTTGAAATCTCGCCGTGGGTGCGCGGCGCGCCCCAGGTCGGATTCTCGCTCGACACGCGCCGGATCAGTGCCACCACATCCTCTCCCGCGCCAACTCGGCGTTTCCGCGAAAGGGCGTCATCAGGCTTCCGATCCAAAATGCGGCCCAATGCGCCAGAGTGTTCATTCAAACCCCCAAAGGACCAGCCTCTCAGGCCGCGCTGAAAGGCCCCAGGACTCTTCGTCCCGGCAATTCATTCAAGACCGGCTCAACCGCTGGTAGACTATAGATTGCCGAACCATCATCCGCTCGCCCCACGGCAGCGACCTCTGCGTGAAACCCACAATTCGGCCTTGTGGCTTTCATGGAGCGATCGCTGGGTGTGAGCCAGCCAAGTCCCCGATCGGGGCAGGAGATTTCATGAACGAGCTTCAATTCAGTCCGACCACCGTAAGCCTGGACCTGGGCGGCACGCCCATCACCATCGAGACCGGCCGCATCGCCAAGCAGGCGGCGGGGGCCGTCATCGTCCGCCAGGGCGACACCATGGTGCTGGTGGCTGTATGCCGCGCCGCGCCGCGGGAAGGCATTGACTTCTTCCCGCTCACGGTGGACTACCGCGAGGCGGCTTTTTCCGCAGGTAAGATCCCCGGCGGCTTCTTCAAGCGGGAAGGCCGCGCCACCACCAAGGAGACGCTCATCTGCCGCCTCATTGACCGTCCCATGCGCCCGCTTTTCGAAGAAGGCTACAACGACGACACCATGGTCACGGCCCAGGTCATCAGCTTTGACGGGGAGCATCAGCCGGACACCCTGGCCATCGTGGGCGCCTCGGCGGCGCTGATCATTTCCGAAATCCCATTCACCGCTCCCGTGGGCGGCGTCCGGGTGGGACGGATCAACGGGAAATTCGTCGCCAATCCCCTGGTGAGCCAGCGGACCGAAAGCGATCTGGATCTCATTCTGGCCGGCACCGAGGAAGCCATCGTCATGGTGGAATGCGGCGCCAAGGAAGTGCAGGAAGCCGACATGGTGGCCGCCCTGGAATTCGGCCACGGCCAGATCAAGCAGCTTGTGGAACTCCAGAAGGGTCTGCAGGCCAAGGTCGGCAAGGCGAAGCTGGCGGCGGTCAAGCCCGAAACCAACCAGGAGATCTACGCCAAGGTCTCCAAGCACGCCGAGAAGCTCATGGCGGCCCTCACCATGAAGGTGAAGCTGGACAGCTACAAGGCCATTGACGCCCTGAAGAAGGAAGTCGTCGCGGAGCTGACCGAAGGCGCCCCGGAAACCAAGAAGGACGTGGTGGCGTGTTTCGATCTGCTGAAAGAGACCCTGTTCCGCAACACGATCCTGAAGCAGAACATCCGCCTGGATGGCCGGGCCTTCGACCAGATCCGGCCCCTCAACATCGAAGTGGGCGTGCTGCCTTCCACGCATGGCTCCTGCCTCTTCACCCGCGGCGAGACCCAGGCCCTGGTGACCGCCACCCTGGGCACCCAGGATGACGTCCAGTACATTGACGGCATCGAGGAAGAGTACGAGAAGAAGTTCTACCTCCACTACAACTTCCCCGGCTACAGCGTGGGCGAGTGCAAACCCAACCGCGGCCCCGGACGGCGCGAGATCGGCCACGGCATGTTGGCGGAACGCAGCCTCATGGCGGTGCTGCCCAGCCAGGAAGTGAACCCCTACACCGTGCGCGTGGTGTCGGACATCACCGAGAGCAATGGTTCGTCTTCGATGGCCACCATCTGCGGCGGAACGCTGGCGCTGATGGACGCCGGCATCAAGCTGAAGGCCCCCGTCGCGGGCGTGGCCATGGGCCTCGTGAGCGATGGCGAAAAGTTCGTGGTGCTCACGGACATCGCGGGCCAGGAAGACCACTACGGCGACATGGATTTCAAGGTCGCGGGCACCACCAAGGGCATCACCGCGCTGCAGATGGACATCAAGATCGGCGGCATCACCACCGAGATCCTGACCAAGGCCCTCGCCCAGGCCAAGGAGGGCCGCCTGCATCTGCTGAAGGCCATGAGCGAAGTGCTGGCCGCGCCGCGCGGGGAGTTTGCCTCCAACGCGCCGCAGATGAAGAGCATCCAGCTTCCCAAGGAAAAGATCCGGGACGTCATCGGCAAGGGCGGGGCCACTATCCGCAACATCATTGACGTTTCCGGCTGCTCCGTGAACATTGACGACGATGGCATCTGCCAGGTGGCCGGGCCCACCCAGGAAAAGCTCGCCATCGCCCTGAAGATGATCGCGGACCTCACCCAGACCGCTGAAGTGGGCAAGACTTACATGGGCCGCGTCGCGAAGGTCGTGGAG
>JAJYMZ010000093.1:3617-6759 GCA_021786615.1 Acidobacteriota bacterium | reverse complement strand
ACACCGTTGACGCCACCCAGTAGCCCAAAGGCCAGCCCACGATGATCCGAGGGCGCGAGATCCGCCGTGGTGGCGCCTTCCAGCGTGTCCTGGATGCCATTCACGAGACCCGCGATGGAGAAGATCAACGCCAGGAGCGGCAGGCTGTTCCAGCCCTTCACGAAGCAGCCGATGAGCAATAACGGCACCGAGATGCCCGCCACATAGCCGATGCCCAGAATCTTACGATGGTTTCTAAAACGATCCGCGAGGGCACCTACGGGATACGTCGAGAAGGCGTAGACGAGGTTGTGGAGCACATAGAGCCCAGCGCCAAAGGTCGCGGCCTTCACGGGGCCCATGCGCGGCGACAGCAGTTGGGTGGCGGCGAGAATCAGCAGTGTGTGGGCGAAATCCCCCGCGCCGAAAATGCCGACACCCACCAGGTATCCACGAAAGCTTGCAGGCATCTGCTGAATCGCATGCCGGAAGGAGAGGAGCTTCGGTTTGGAGCGCGCCCGTTCGGTCACCATCAGGGCGAAAGCCAGCGCCGACAGTAGCCCCGGCACCAGGGTCCACAGCATCAAGGTGCGGTTCCAAGGCATCGCGGGGAATCCCGCCTTGGCGCCCCACGCCAGCAGCCCCACCACCAACGCTGGTCCGAGAATGGCGCCCAGCGTGTCTCCCGCGCGATGGAAGCCGAAGGCCCTGCCCCGCGCGTCCGCCGGAATGCTGTCCGTGAGGATGGCATCCCGGAGCGGCCCTCGCACGCCGCGCCCCAGCCATCCGAAAAACTTGCCAAACAGGATCAATGGAAACCCGGAGGCCAGGGCGATGAATCCTGACGCCAACCCCGTGGCCGCATAACCAAAAACCACCAGCCCTTTGCGTTTCCCGATGCGGTCCGAGAACCAGCCCGCGCCCAGCTTCATGAAACTGGAGGCGGCGTCCGCGATGCCCTCCACGGCCCCCAGCGCCGCGGGCGGCAGCCCCAGCGCCGACATGAAGAAAGGCAATAGCGTGCTTTGCGCTTCATGGCCGAGATCCGACAGGAAACTCGTGAAGGCCATGCCCCACACCGTGCGGTTGAGCCAGCGTTGCGGTTGTTCGGCCATGGTGGCTCCTATTTGTAGATTTCGGAAGTCTCCCGCACAGCCCACAGGATGCGCCCTGCCGTTCTTTTGCCAATGCCATCCAACTGCTTCAACTCATCCGCCTCAGCTTGAATGGCTTTCTGGACCGTGCCGAAGTGCTGGAGGATGCGCTCGGCGCGCTTGGGGCCGATGCCGGGAAGCCCTTGAAGAATCCGGAGCTGCACAGCTTTCTTTCCGCGCGGGCGACGGCCTGGACGTAGACCTGACCCTTGGGTCGCTCGGTGTAGTTGCCGCGCCGCCAATAGAATCAGGCGGGCCGTCTCGGCCCCGTCCATGGCTCGCAAGACGGGAATCCCGTACACCAGCGAGACCGTGATGAGCGCCCCTTGCATGGCCTCCCGGCGAAAATGGCTGCCCGCCAGATCTTCACTGCGGCCTTCAAGGATCAGCACGGACATGCGACCCGATGAAACCATGCGCTCTGCCTGCCGGAAAAGCCGGCCATCTTCGATGGAAGCCACAAAATCAAAAAGCGTCTTCCGCTCCACGATGAGGCGATCATCCACAAGGTAATCCCCCACTTTCAACCGTGTGAATTCCGCAGAGACATCCGCGCAGCAAGACAAAGCTTCGGCTGCCGCGCAGCCCCGCTCACGGTCGTCCATGAGAACTCGTGTGGTGGCGGCCATGGCTGCTCTCCTCGGGTTAGCTCAACCTTGGTGCAGGAATCATGAGGAAGTAAGCATTCATCCTATTCCGCCCTGGTTTCATCATTCATTCCGTCCTGAAATTTTTTCTCTGCTTCCCATCCATGCTTGGCCGTATGGACGCGATGGCCGCCGTAAATCCCCCGGTGCCCCACCAGCACGTAGGCTAGGAAACAGGAGATCACCAGGGGGCCGGCGAAGGCCGCGCCAAAGAGCTCGATGCCCATGACCATGGAGGCCAGGGGCGTGTTGCTGGCGGCCGCGGCCAGGGTGATGAAGCCGATGGCCGCCAGGAAGGGAATGGGCACGTGCAGCGCCGGAGCCAGGGTCGCCCCCAGCAGCGCGCCGATGACGAAGATGGGCGTCACTTCACCACCTTTGAAGCCGAAGCCGATGGTGACGCAGGTGATGAGGAGTTTCGCCGCGAAGGCCCATGGAAGCGTCGCCGAATGCTGATTGAAGATGGCATCCAGGAATGGAAGGCCCAGGTTCAGGTAGCCGTCCTCGCGCAACACCAGGAACAACGCGATGACCGCAGCGCCGCCCACCATGGGCCGCAGCGTCCAGTAGTTTGCGAATTTCGCCTTCGTCCAACTCGCAAGCCAGTGGGAAAACTCCGAAAAAACACCCGCGGTGATGGCCACGGGCAATGCGAAGAGCGCCACCTTGAGGCCCAGGGATCCCGTGAATTCAGGCACAGCAACCATGTAGCGGATGGGATGGGCGCCAAGGCCGCGGCAGACCCAATTGGCGACCATGGAAGCCGTTGCGCAGATGATGATGCCCTCGTAATGGATCTTGCCGATGGCGATGACTTCCATGCCAAAGATCGCCCCTGCGGCGGGTGTTCCGAACAGCGACCCGAAGCCCGCGGAAACACCCGCCATGAGCAGCAGGCGCTGCCTCGAATTGTTCAAGCGCAGCCAGGCGAAAGGCAGCTTGCCCAGGGAGCGAGCCAGGCTGGCGCCCATCTGCACGGCGGTGCCCTCCCGGCCCGCGCTGCCGCCCCCGAGATGCGTGAGCAGCGTGCCCACGAGCACCAGCGGCGCGAGACGCGAGCGCATGCGCCCCCGGAACTCCAGGACTTCATCCAGGATCAGCGATCCGCCGCCTTCGGATTCCTTCCCGAAGCGGCGATAAAGATAGGCGGAAATTAGGCCGAACAACGGCAGCAGCGCCAGCAGCCAAAGATGTTCCTGCCGGAGGCGGATCACGCGTCCCAGGAGCCAGAGAAAGCCCGCCGAGGCCGCGCCGGAGAGCACACCCACAGCTGAACCCATGCCCATATCCCAGTTATCCGGAACCGTTCCGGTTTCCATCCTTGTTCGCGGCAACTCTCCGTCTCCATGCACGCGATCAATC
>JAJYMZ010000093.1:0-3607 GCA_021786615.1 Acidobacteriota bacterium | reverse complement strand
TCCTCATGCATCGCAGGGGTCATCAGCTCGGGGAGCAGTTATGGGGCGGACACCATCGCCGTGGGTTATCTCATGAGTTTAAGCGAGGGACGGCCTTGGACCCAAGTCTTCAGTGCTTTGGGGAGAGTTAATAGTTGAAAGTTGAAAGTTGAAAGTTGAAAAGTTGAAAAGTCGAGAGTCGAGAGTTAAAAGCTGAGGGTTGAGAGCCTGATGCATGAAGCTGTCCTCCCCACGCAGCAGCAGCTCAATCGTCAATCGAAAATCGCCAATCGAAAATCTCCAGGCTGATAGCATCGGCAGCAGAGGAATCCCATGGGCAAAGCGCTGGATCACCTGACCCCCGAACTGCAGGCCTTCACCACGCGGCAGCATGTTTTCTTCGTGGCCACGGCACCTTTGGAGGGCGGCCACGTGAATCTCTCACCCAAGGGCCGCGATGCCTTCCGGGTGCTGTCACCGGGGCGGGTGGCCTACTTGGATCTCACCGGCAGCGGCAACGAGACCTCCGCGCATCTACTGGAGAACGGCCGCATTACGCTCATGTTTTGCGCCTTCGAAGGGCCGCCGCTCATCCTGCGCCTTTATGGAATGGGCCGCACGGTGCTGAAGGACAGTGCCGAATGGAACGAGTTGGCGCCGTATTTCCCGGACCTTCCCGGCGCCCGCCAGATCATCACGGTGGCCCTTACCCGAGTGCAGACCTCCTGCGGCGATGGCGTGCCCTTCTTGGACTTCCGTTCCGAGCGAGACAAGATCCTCCAATGGGCGGAAGCCAAGGGGGAAGATGGGCTCGAAGCCTACCGCCAGGAGAAAAACCGACGGAGCATCGACGGCCTGCCAACGGCGCTGGGAAAAGAATAAAAGCGACCACGCGGAGGGTAGCGGAGAAGCGGGGGGCAGCGGAGGAAACCAAATCATTCTCAGCTTCCCTCTGTCATTTCTCCGCTATCCTCCGCGTGGTTAATTTTTCTTTCGCTGCCTACGTCCACTCGAACTCAGCGGTGAAATGGCGCAGGTACTTGGCCTGCTTGACCATCTTCACGCCCTTCACTTCATGGGAGCGGGCTTTCAATTCGCAGATGGCTTCGGCGGCGTAGTCGAAATGGCTCTGGGTGTACATGCGGCGGGGGAAGGCCAGGCGCACCAGCTCCATGGCGCTGTAGGTCTCGGTGCCATCCTCCAGGCGCTTGCCGAACATAACGGAACCGATCTCCACGCCCCTGATTCCGGCTTCGAGATACAGGGCGTTGGCGAGGCTCCAGGCGGGGTACTGTCCGGGGCCAAGGTGCGGCAGAAAATCCTTGGCATCCAGGTACACCGCGTGGCCTCCGGTGGGCTCCACGATGGCGACGTTGCCCGCCTTCAGTTTCTCTCCCATGTACTCGGCAGTGCGCAAGCGGTAGCGCAGGTAGTCCTCGTCCAGGCCTTCCTCCATCCCCACCGCCAGCGCTTCGAGATCGCGGCCGGCGAGTCCGCCGTAGGTGGGAAAGCCTTCGGTGAGGATGAGCAAGGTTTTCGCCGCTTCCACCCACCTCGCATCGTTGAGGGCCAGGAAGCCGCCGATGTTCACCATGCCATCCTTCTTGGCGCTCATCATGCAGCCGTCCGCCAGGCTGAAGATCTCCTGGGCGATGGCTTTCACGCTGCGGTCCTGTTGGCCCTCTTCCCGCAGTTTGATGAACATGGAGTTTTCCGCGTAGCGGCAGACATCGAGGATCAAAGGCTTGCCGTAGCGGTTCAGCAGCTCGCGGTAGCCACGCAGATTCGCCAGGCTCACGGGCTGGCCGCCGCCGCTGTTGTTGGTGAGGGTCATCATGCCGAAGGGAATTCGATGGGCTTCCCGCTTGAGCAGATCCTCGACGCGGGCAAGGTCAATGTTGCCTTTGAAGGGATGGATGGTCCGGGGCTGCAGGCCCTCGGGGATCACCAAATCTACGGCCTCGGCACCCTGGTATTCCAGGTTGGCGCGGGTGGTGTCGAAGTGGGTGTTGTTGGGGACGAGGTCGCCCTTTTTCGTGGCCACGCTGAAGAAGATCCGTTCCGCCGCGCGCCCCTGGTGGGTGGGGATGACGTACTGGTAGCCCGTGAGGTCCTTCAGCACCGCTTCCAGCCGGAAAAACGATTGGGAGCCCGCGTAGCTCTCGTCGCCTTCCATGAGGGCGCCCCACTGCCTGGCGCTCATGGCGCCAGTGCCGCTGTCCGTGAGGAAATCCAGCAGCACGTGTTCCGCCGGCAACAGGAAGACATTCAGTTTGGCTGCCTTGAGCCAGCCTTCGCGCTCAGGCCGAGTGCTCATGCGGATGGGCTCCACGGCCTTGATGCGGAAGGGTTCGATGATGGTATGGATCATGGTTCACCTGAGAATGGAGAATGGAGAGCACACTCCTTGGAGGCGCGATTGACGTTCGATTGGGAGGCTCGGCTCAGGCTCCGGCGTTTCCGCAGGCGGACCTGGCCTCGTGCTCCGCGCGCCGGTTCTTCTGTCGGCATCCAGGATTCATCCGAGACCTCTCGTTAAACCATAACGAAAGCGGGTAAACAGGAATTGAAAAGAAATTGGCGAAATTTTTACGAATGTCCTAGACTGGGGCCATGGCCAAATCCAATCCGCTTTTCGAATGCACAGCCTGCGGAACCCGCTTCCCGAAAGCCATGGGAAAGTGCACGAATTGCGGCGCCTGGGATAGCATCCAGGAAATCCGGGGAACCCTGAAACGCGACCTGCAGCGGTCTCGCAGCTCTTTTGCCCAGGGTCATTACAAAGGTCCCGTGGCGATCCTGGAGGTTGAAATCGCCGAAACCGAGCGCACCGCCACGGGACTTGTGGAGCTGGACCGTGTGCTGGGCGGGGGCGTGGTGCCTGGCATGGTGGTGCTGCTGGGCGGCGAGCCCGGCATCGGCAAATCCACCCTGGTGTTGCAGTGGGCCGCCACGGAACCGGGCCTCGTGCTCTATGCCAGCGGCGAGGAAAGCGAGCGGCAGATCAAGCTGCGGGCCCAGCGCCTGGGCACCGAGAACCCAGGCATCCATCTGCTGGCGGAAACCGATGTGCGCATCATCCTCGAAGAGGCCGAGCGCATGAAGCCGGCCTTGCTGCTCATTGATTCCATCCAGACCCTGTTCGATCCGGATTTCGAAAGCAGCGCGGGCTCCGTCAGCCAGGTGCGCGGCTGCGCGCAACTGCTCACCCGCTGGGCCAAGGCCACGGGGACACCGCTGGTGCTGGTGGGCCACGTCACGAAAGATGGCAGTCTGGCGGGTCCCAAGGTCCTGGAGCATCTGGTGGACACGGTGCTGGCCTTCGAGGGGGATCGCCACCATCACCATCGCCTGCTGCGCAGCCTGAAGAACCGCTTCGGCGCCGCCTTTGAGCTGGGCGTTTTCGCCATGACCGAACGCGGTCTCGTGCCCGCGGAAGGCAATCCGTTTTTCCTGGACGCCGAGCCCCGGCCCGGTTGCGCGGCCACGGTGGTCCTCAGCGGCACGCGGCCCATGGTGGTGGAGATCCAGGCCCTGGTCGCCTCTGCCGGCCTGGGCATTCCCCGCCGCACGGCCCTGGGCATTGATGGCCTGCGCCTGGCCATGCTTTGCGCCGTGGCCGAGCGGC
>JAJYMZ010000134.1 GCA_021786615.1 Acidobacteriota bacterium | reverse complement strand
AAAAGCTTCACGGAAGGCCGAAAGGGCGTCCTTCTGAGGACGGGGAGTGATCTGGTGTAGACATTCCACGCCTCGGCGGATCTCTTCGATGACATTCCCGCCCAAAGTAGCGTCCGGAGCGGGCTTAACCATGTCCACCTGGAACAGGCGGCTCATCTCCACCTTGACCGGGAGGGCGCCGAGGTTCGAGGCTATGGTACGATAAGGCTCTGATCCAAGTCCTAGCCCATGGTCATCGATGGCGATGAGGTCATCACGTACCGAGCTTAGGATCTTCGCGGTCTCGGTGCCCGTGATTTGGGCCGCAAGCTGGGGTATGAGTGCGTGGATCGGCTCTGGGCCGGTGACCGGAGCCTGGAGATCTGATACCAGCAGCTGGCTGGCCACCAGTTCATCAATGAATGCTTTGGCCTCATCGAGAGAGATATCATCGCTCACGAGTATCTGGGCTAGATCCAAAAGCCTTGCGCCAGCTTCCGCGCGTTTCAGCACGACCGCTAGGTAATCCGTGTCTTCCACCGCCACCAGGTGGTAGCTGCGCATCTTTTTTTGGAGCTTCGATTCGGCGTAACGCAGGCGGCCGCCAGCACGGTAGATGCTGGAGTTGGGACGGTAGCGCAGGCCTTCGCGAAGCTCCACATCTGTCCCCAGCGCCTCCGTGAGTGTGCAGAGGTAATCCATATCGAGGCGCGTGTGGCGGATGTAGGACGATCTGGGTCCGAAGACAAGATGGGTGGTCTCGCCAAGTCGGCCCATGCTACAGCCAGCGAAAAGTCCGAATGGCGTCGAGCGCCCCGCCATACGCGCAAAGTAGCGCACCAGCGTCCGCTCCGCGCGAGTGCCCTTTTCGCTATCGGGATCCTTCAGCCAATGTGGGATGGCTTCATCCAGATCCGGAGATGCCAGGAAGAGCGCTTCCCTGATTTCGGGCTGCTCGATGAAGGTTCGAAGGTATTGGCGCAGCAGGGCGCGATCCCTCGCGAGAGCGGCTTCCAACTCCTCGACGGAAGCCGTAGGCGCGGTCCCGCCCGCCATCCAGGATCCCAAGACATCCCACGGGAGCAGGGCCGTCCTGAAGACGAAAAAGGTCGAAGGTGCAAGGTTTTGCGTCGGCTGATCTTCAGACATTGGTGGGCGTCCATGCGATGAAAGTGGGAAAGCCAAGCATGAGGGATGAACCGACATTCTTCCAGCGCGTTTCTCAGATCAATCCGGGACCGGGCGCCTTCGTGATTAAATTGAAGACATGCCGCCGCAACCTTCAGACTCCGATGAGATCCCCGACTACGCCAAGGAAACCAAGGCTTACGGATTGTTCCGCAAACAGGCCCTGGATCATTTCCTGAAAGCGCAGGATCGAGCCGAGCCACTGAAGATCTCGCCACCTTGGACCTGGTCCCTCCTTTGGATCATGGCTGTCTTCACTCTGGTGGGGATCCTGTATGCCTTCCTGGGGAGGGTTGAAGTGCAGAATCGCGGCAAGGGGATCCTCCGTCCCGTGGTTGGCGTCCGCACGCTTCAAGCCCAAGTGGGCGGTGTGCTGAGCCAGACGTTTTTCCGCAGTGGCGATCAGATCCGGAAAGACGACACCATCGCCCGCATAGAAGCGGCCCAGGTGCAGGGCAACCTGCTCGAAACTGAACAACACATCCAACTCCTCCAAGGTGCCGGCAAGAGTTTTAGCAACCAGGAGGACTCCCGGATTCTGGATCAATTGCGATCCCTCCGCAGCCGCTTAAAGTCCCAGGAAGCCCAGGTGGCCAGCTATGAGCAGTCCATTGAGATCCAACGGGGGAAGGTGACAGCCAAACGTACACTGCTGGCGGAGGGCCTAGTCTCCAAAATGGATGTGGACGACGCCATCGAAGCCTTTCATTCCTCCCAGCGCCAACGAGATCAAGTGAAGCAGGGGTTGGATCAGCTCCACCAGGACATCGCATCCATGGAGAACCAGCGGCAGAAGGTCCTTTGGCAACGAACTCAGGATGTGAAAGGTGCGCAGACCAAGCGCGAAGCCCTTGAATCCACTTTGAACCAAACCCTCGTGAAGGCACCCTTGGATGGAACCCTCGACGCCTTCGTGGTTCGGACCGGCGACTTGGTGCAAGTTGGCCAGTCCATCGCGAAAGTCATTCCGGCGGGCTCTCCCCTCATGGTGGTGGCCTTCGTGGCAGAAAAGGACCGGGCCTTCGTGAAACCCGGGGACCAGGTGGCCCTGGAATTGGAAGCCTACCCGTACGCGGAATTTGGAACACTCAAGGGGCGCATCCTCCGAATTGGTTCCGACCTCGCATCTTCCTATGAGGTGCGGGAATCCTTTGGAGAGGACGGGAAATTGGAAACACCGTCCTTCCGTGTGGAAATCGAGTTGGAGCCCGCGCGCGGCAACAAAATGGCCCAGGCAACCTTGAGACCGGGCATGTTGCTCCAGGCGCGCTTTACATTGCGGCGGCAGCGCATCATCACCCTCGTGCTAGATCCCCTGAAGCGTTGGTTCGACTGAATGGGCGCGAGCAAAGTCCCCTATGTGCCCCAAATGGAGGCGGTGGAATGCGGTGCCGCCTCGCTCTGTAGCGTCCTTGCCTTCTGGGGGCACCATGCTCCTTTGGCTGGGGTGCGGGAAGCCTGCAAGGTCTCGCGGGATGGGGCAAACGCGGCCAACATCCTCGCCGCCGCGCGGAGTTATGGGCTGGAAGCCGAAGCGGTCAAGGTGGAGTTAGAGCACCTGGATGACGTTCCGGTGCCCGCGATCCTGCACTGGGAGTTCAAGCACTTCGTGGTGCTGGAGCGCCTCACGCGGAAGGGCGCCTGGATCGTGGATCCCGGCTACGGGCGCAAGCATGTGGATTTCGCGGAACTAGGCACGGCCTTCACAGGCGTGGCCATGTGCTTCGCGCCAGACGACGACGCCTTCAACCCAAGAGCGAAGCGTTTCCCGAGCCTGGGCCGCTACATGGACATGGTGCGGGAACTGCGGCCATCGCTGCTACAGGTGCTGGGCGCGTCCCTGATGCTTCAGGTGGTGGGGCTGATCTTTCCGGTCTCCAGCCAGCTCCTGGTGGACCGGGTGCTACTGCCCCGCAATCATCCCCTATTAATCAGCTTGGCGTTAGCCCTGGCCCTCGCGGTGGTGGCCAAGTCCCTCCTGATGCTCGTGCGCTCCTTTGTGCTCCAGGGCATCCGCCAACGCATGGATCGGAGTCTCGTGACAGGTTTCGTGGATCATCTGGTGAAGCTTCCCCTGGCTTTCTTCCTTCAGCGCCAGCCGGGCGATCTTCTACAGCGTGTGGAAAGCAACACGCAGATTCGCGATCTCTTTTCCTCCAGGACCATTTCCGCACTCCTGGATGGCCTGTTGCTGCTGAGCTACGCCGCGCTCATGCTTGCCTATTACTTGCCGCTAGCTCTGCTGGTCATGGCCATCGGAGGCCTGCGCGTGGGCTTGCTGGCCATCCTGCGGCGAAGGAATGAGCAGCTCATGGCTTCCGAACTGGCGGCCGCGGGGCAGGAACGTGCGGTGCTGGTGGAAGTGCTGAGCGGTTTAGAGACCATCAAGGCTTCGGGATCCCAGGATCTAGTATTGGGGCGATGGACCAATCGCTTGGTGCGATATTTGAATCTGGGGGCCGCCCGGAGCCGCCTCAGCTCGGCTTCGGGCCAGGTGATGGTGGCCCTCCAGGGTTTCACCACCGCGGCGGTCTTTTGGGTGGGTGGAATGGAGGTGGTGGCCGAGCGCATGACCCTTGGCACCTTTGTCGCGTTCCTTACCCTTCAAACCCTTTTCATGAATCCACTGGAATCCCTGTTGGGCGCCTTCACGGAACTCCAGTTCCTCGGCACGCACCTCACCCGACTGGATGATGTGATGGAGACGCCTTCCGAGCCCAGCGGCAGCCAGGATCCCGGGAAGCTGCTGGGGGGCGTGCGCATGCAAGGCGTGAATTTCCAGTACAGTCCGGGCGCGCCTTGGGTGTTGCAGGACATCAACCTGGATATCCAGCCCGGCGAGAAGGTTGCCCTGGTGGGGCGTAGCGGCGCAGGAAAATCCACGCTGGCCCGGCTGCTCCTGGGTATGCACCAGCCCACTGAAGGCAGCATTCATTTCGATGGGAACGACCTCAAGGAATTGGACCTCGCAGTGTTCCGCCGGCAGCTCGGTGTGGTTCTACAAGAGAGTTTCGTCTTTGATGACACGGTACGCACCAATTTAAGTCTGATGAATCCCGAGATGCCCCTGGACCGCATCAAATGGGCGGCTCGGATGGCCTGCCTGGATGGCGTCATTGATCGGCTGCCCTTTGGCTACAAGACACGCCTTGGGGAGAATGCCAAGATCCTTTCCGGCGGCGAACGCCAGCGACTCTGCCTGGCCCGGGCCATCGCCGGGGGGCCTGCACTGCTGCTGCTCGACGAGGCCACAAGTTCCCTGGATCTGGAAACCGAAGCGAAGGTGCATGCGAACCTCGCCGAGATGGGCTGCACCCGGATCCTCATCGCCCATCGGCTGGATACCGTAAGGGACGCGGATCGGATCCTCGTGCTGGAGGCGGGCCGCATCGTGCAGCAGGGCCGCTTCGATGATCTCTCGGTCCAGTCCGGGGCATTCCAGGACGTGGTCCGGGCCATGGAGGCCAACCGTGGCTGAGGCGGAAAGGATCATTGGGCTCCCCGGCAACATCGCGCTATGGAGGCTGTTGGCCCTGAGGGGCGTGAGCCTTCCCTTACAGGCTTTGGAGGAAACCCTACTCTGGGATTTCAGCCTGGATGGCATGGTCGTGGAATTGCGGGCCCATGGTTTTGAAGCTCGCGCGGTGCAAGTATCTGCCAAAGAATTGGATCATCTGGAACTGCCCACACTGGCCCAGGTGGATAACAGGGATTGGCTCGTGCTGCGCCACCGCGCGCCTGGCGGATATCTGGTGGAGCAGGGCATGGGGGGTGTGGAATACGCGCCGCTGGAAATGCTCGCATTCGCCCTGACGGGTCCCGCGCTGGACCTGGGAGAAGGGCTACCGGAAAAAGGCTCCTTGTGGAGCCGCCTGTTCAGCCTCCTGCCACGCCACCTGAAAGAGCTCGTCATGGCCGCACTCGGGGCCTTGATCCTCCAGGCCCTCTCCTTGGTGACACCGTTGCTCACGGGGCAGGCGCTGGATCACGCTTTGCCCCAAGGCGCCTCGAGCCTTTTGATGGTCCTGAGTCTGGGTCTTGTGTTGACCGCGATATTCAGGGGCTGGGTAGGGTGGTTGAAGGATGTGACCCTCCTCGTTTTTGCGACCAAGTTCGAGGCATCGCTTTCGAAGGGGCTTCTGGAGCATGTGCTCTGGCTGCCTTTCCGTCAATTGCAGAAGAAGACTTCGGGCGAACTGCTCCAGGCCTTCACCGGGCTGGGCGCGGCGCGACATTCCTTGCTCAACCATGGGCTGGGGACCGTGCTCAGCGCCATCACCGCCTTCGCTTACGTCATCCTGATGGCCATCACTCTGCCAAGCCTTACGGCTCTGGTAGTGGGCACGGCCTTGCTCATGGCCCTGCTCTCGATACTGCTGGGGCGGATGCAGGCCCGAGAGCAGGGCATCGAGGTAGAGGCAGGGCAGGCTCAGCGGAGCGCCCTCGTGGAAATGTTCAGTGGGCTCGCCACTTTGAAGGCCACCGGCTGCCAGGACTGGGCGATCCATCGGTGGAGCAAACGTCTTGATGTGGGTCTGACGCACGGTCTCCGGCGCGAAAGACTGGGGCTTTGGGGCGAGATCATCCAGGAGTCACTTAGCCAGACTCTTAGTTCTGTGATCCTGATTTGGGGTGGGTACCAGGTCCTTGCGGGCGCCCTCAGCCTGGGCAGCCTCGTGGCCTTCACTCAATTATCGGCGGGCTTCGTGGCCGCCATCGTAAGCCTGGCCCAGGCCTGGGTGCTTCTTCTCACGTTGAAGCCTCAGCTTCGCGTGGCGGAGGAGCTGCTGGAATCGCCGCGCCAGGAACGCCCCCCTCGCAAAGGCCCCAAACAGCTCCCCGGGGCCCTGACCGTCGATGATGTCTGGTTCCGCTATGCCCCCCAGAACCCATGGGTGTTGCAGGCTTCCCGCCTAAGGGTTGAACCGGGTTCCTTGCATCACCTTAAAGGCCCCTCGGGTTCTGGTAAGAGCACCTTGCTGAAGCTCGTCGCTGGCCTATACGATCCCGAGAAGGGCAGCATCAGCGTGGGGGGACTGGATCCCCGCACGGCCTCTCGCTTGATGATGTATCTGCCTCAATTCCCACAACTCATGAGTGGGAGCATCCAGGATAATCTTAAAGTTTTTTCCGGTGGGGCCACGCAATCACACCTTGCTGACGTGGCTTCTGATACGGGGCTCACGGAATGGGTCAACACCTTGCCCATGGGCACTCAGACTCTCCTGGTGAGTGGTGGAGACAATCTATCCGGAGGTCAGCGGCAGCTCCTCGCCATCACAGCCTTGCTGGCCTCCGACAAGCAACTGCTACTGCTGGACGAGGCCCTTTCGAACCTGGATTGGGTGAGCCGGTCCCGCATCATCAATTGCCGCCAGTTCAAGGATCGGACGGTGCTCTATGCAAGCCATGAGGAGATCCTCAGCCATTGAGCCACAAGATTGAAAAGGGAAAACATCACCCCCCCTCGATCTATCGCAACATCAGGCCCTTAACCCACAGCAATTCCATACTGTCACTGTAAGTTACTAACAGCGTACCAATCCGATGGGTCTTGTCCCTTTCCGGCTGGTGACAAGAATTTTAGATACCTGCGTGAAGGTGAATCGAATGGAAAACCAGAAACAAGCCTGGCGTTTCATCCTGGAGGGTAAATTGGCAGAACGCTCCCGTTCAGCCATTGAGGACATTCT
>JAJYMZ010000106.1 GCA_021786615.1 Acidobacteriota bacterium | reverse complement strand
AACGTCAGCAAGGTCGGGCATTGTAGCGCCTCGGTGGCGATGACCTTCAAGCCGGGGAACTTGGTCTTCAGATAGTCGCCGGCGCCGATGGTGCCCGCGCTGCCCGTGGCGCTCACGTAGGCCGCGAAGCGGTCTTTCGGTGTCGCCAGGCCGCGGAAGACCTCTTCCATGGCGGGGCCCGTCACGTTGTAGTGCCAGATGGGATTCCCGAATTCCTCGAACTGGTTGAAGACCACGTGGATGGGGTCCTTCTTCAGTTCCCAGCACTTGTCGTAGATCTCCTTCACGTTGGATTCGCAGCCCGGGGTGGCGATGACTTCGGCGCCGATTTCTGCGAGCCAGGTGAAGCGCTCCTTCGACATGTTCTCCGGCAGGATGGCCACGGCGGTGCAGCCCAGGATGGCGCTGTCGAAGGCGCCGCCCCGGCAGTAGTTCCCGGTGCTGGGCCAGACGGCTTTATGTTTTTCGGGATCGAATTCGCCGCTCACCAGCCGCGGCACGAGGCACGCGAACGCCGCGCCCACCTTGTGCGCGCCCGTGGGGAAATACTTCCCCACCAGGCCGATGATGCGGGCTTTCACGCCCGTGATTTCAGGCGGGATCTCGAGGTAATTGGGTCCTGCGAACAGGCCAGTCTCTGGGTCGTTCTTCCATGTGATGCGGAAGAGGTTCACGGGATTCACGTCCCAAAGTCCGACGCCTACGAGCTTCGCCTTGATGGCATCCGGAATGGAAGCCGGGTCCCGCATCTGCTGGAAGGTGGGGATCACCACGCCCAGATCGCGGCAGCGCTTCGCCGTGCGGTGGATGACTTCCGTGTTGATGGATTTCACAATTCGAGACATTTGGGGGCTCCTTAGAGGGGCTTGATCACATGAAATAATTCGATTTTCGATTGACGATTTTCGATTGACGATTTGGGACACGCAGCATTCCTTGTGATGCAATCGACAATCGAAAATTGCAAATCGAAAATATGGCCGGGTCAGTGAAGAATGTTAAAACCATGGAGCTAGAGGCTCAGCCGCTTGGCGCGCCTTACGATGGTTTCGAGCTTGGCGCCGGGATCCTTCAAGCGCGTGAGGAACATCAGCGCGCTGATGATGAAGGGCTTGTAAGCCGCTTCGTGATAGGTGGGAACGCGGTACTGTTCGAAGACTTCACGTGAGACCTCGCCCGCATCGCAACTGACATCAGTGATGTCCGCGGGCAGGCAGTGCATGTAGAGGGCCTTCTTGTCATGGGTGAGATCCATCTTGGCGCGGTCGCATTCCCAGGCCTTGAACTTGGCGTTGTTGGCCAGGCACTCTTTCTCTAGGGATTTCAGGCCCTCCTTGTCGGATGCTTTAAGGAGTTTCGTGCGCTGCTGCATGACGTGGAAAGGCGCCCAGGACTTGGGATAGACGATGTGGGCGCCTTCGAATGCGTCCTCCATGCGGTTCACGGTCTCGAAGCTGCCCCCGCTCTGCGCCGCGTTCTTTTTGGCGACCTCCAGCACTTCGGGGATCAGGCCGTAGCCTTCGGGATGGGCCAGGCTCACGTTCATGCCGAAGCGCGTCATGAGTCCGATGATGCCCTGGGGCACCGACAGCGGCTTGCCATAGCTGGGGCTGTAGGCCCAGGACATGGCGATCTTTTTGCCTTTGAGATTCTCCAGGCCGCCGAAGTGCTTCTTTAGCCAAGCCAGATCCGCCAGGGACTGGGTGGGATGGTCAATATCGCACTGGAGGTTGATGAGGCTGGGGCGTCGGTGCAGCACTCCCTGCTCGGCGCCGTCGTCAAGCGCATCGCCCACTTCGCGCATGTAGGAGTTGCCCTCCCCCAGGTACATGTCGTCCCGGATGCCGATGACTTCCGTGAGGAAGCTGATCATGTTCATGGTTTCGCGCACGGTCTCGCCGTGGGCCACCTGGCTTTTCTCCTCGTCCAGGTCGGACAGCGAGAACCCCATGGCGCTGGCGGCGGACGCGAAGGAGAAGCGCGTGCGGGTGGAGTTGTCGCGGAAGATGGAGATGGCCAGGCCCGTGTCGAAGGCGCGGTAGGAAAAGCCCTCCTGATGCAGCCGCTTGAGGGTCTCCGCCAGGGTGAGGATGGCCCGGATCTCTTCGGTGGGATGTTCCCAAGTCAGGAGGAAATCCTTCTGGAAGAGATCGGTATGCAGAGCCCGAAAGGCGGCCAGATGCTCATGGATGGCGGGGGAGGGCATGGGTGTCTCCGGTAGATGCGGAATGGATTCAGGTGGTTTTTAAAGGGCTTCGGGCGGTGTTCTCTGTGCCTCTGTGGTGATTGCTTTTCATGTGTAAGCGCGAATCCACATTCATAGTTCCACCGCTTCCAAGACCGGTTGGATGGCTGCGGGTATGGACACGCGGGAGAGGGGTGCTTCAACGTCCTTCAGGCCATGTCCGGTGGCGAGGAGCACCACGCGATCGCCAACATTCAGGCGATCGGGCCCGGCCTGGAGCTTGACCAGTCCAGCCAGGGCCGCGGCGCCTGCGGGCTCTGTGAAGATCCCCGTGCGGCTCAGTAGGCGCTTCTGGGCCTGCAGGATTTCATCGTCACTGACGGCCAGCGTGAGGCCCTTGCTTTCCAGGATGGCTTTGCGGGCGCCATGGGCATTGCTGGGGCAGACGACGGAAATGGAATCCGCCTTGGTAGAAGGATCCGGCGCGTCGGAATAGATCCCGGTCTGAACATAGCGATGGATGGCATCGGACGCTCCCGCCTGCACGCCTATGAGCCTTGGCAGTCGTTGGATCAGCCCGGCCCTTTGGAGATCCACGAAGGCCTTGTGGACGCCGCCGAGGATGACGCCATCCCCTACGGAGACAAAAATCGCGTCGGGCACCTGGAAGCCCAGCTGGGCCCAGATCTCCAGTCCTGCGGTCTTTTTTCCCTCGAGGGTGAGGGGGTGGTAGGCAGTGTTGCGGTTCAGGCCCCCGCGCTGGGCCGTGTACTCCAGGCTCAGCCGGAAAGCGTCGTCGTAGGTGCCCTTCACGGGAACCACCCTCGCACCTGCCAGAACCATCTGCACGAGCTTGGCCTTGGGGGCTTTTTCGGGTACGAAGATCAGGGCCTCCAGACCGGCGGAGGCGCAAACCGCCGCCAGAGCCGAGGCCGCATTGCCCGTAGAAGCAGCCACGATGCGCTTCTCCCCGATCCGCAGCGCCTCGGCGGCCACCAGGAAGGAGGCGCGGTCCTTCAGGCTGCCGCTGGGGTTCAGGCCATCATTCTTCACCCAAAGATGCGGTAGGCCAAGTTCCGTGCCCAGGCGCGCCACTTTCGCGAGAGGCGTATTCCCCACCGGAAGGGGCGGATGAAATTCGTGTTCCACCGCGCAGAAGAGCTGCCAGTCGGGTTCCAAACGGTCGAAGCCCGCATGGATCGCCGCGTAATCGAACACCGCCTCCAGCACGCCCACCAGCGGGATGCCTGGCTTGTAGGCCTTTCCGCATTCGGGGCAGAGGTAGCGCACGGACTCCCTCGGATAGTCGCGCCCGCAGTCCGTGCAGCGGTAGAGGAAGGAAGTCATGGCTGCGCCTCCTCCGGCTGGCCTTCTTCCACGGGCAGCACCGATGCAGCGTTGAGCAGCGCCAGCAGCGTCGCGCAGGGCGAGAAATCCAGGACTCTGCCTTCGGTCATCGAGCTGATAAGTTCGATGCCCAAGAGTTCCAAGGAGTCGGGCCTGAAGCGGGCGATCCAGTCCTTGGTCCGGTATTCGACCACGTCGGTCCGGCGCTCCAGCCAATGGGTGGCGCCATGGAGCCGCGCTTCTATCAGCAGCCCTTCGGCGGATCGTTCCAGGCGGAAAGCATCGTCCTTGGCTTCCTCGAATCCCTCGCGATCAATCCAGAAACGGGGCTTGTCCTTGTAGGGCGCGCCGGAGGTGGGGCAGAAAGTCGTGCAGTTGCCACACTCGTTGCAGAAGTCGCTGATGTTGATGATCTGCACCGATTGCTCGATGGAGAAAGCCTTGTTGCCTTGGGCGAGGGGCTGGCCGTCCCGGATCACAAAGGAAGGCCAGACCACCTTCAGCGGGGCCATGCCATAGGCGAGATTCGCGCGGTTCGGACAGACCGTCACGCACAGGCTGCACACGTCGTCACAGTCCAGGCAACGGCTGGCTTCCTTCTGGGCCGCGCTGGGGCTGAAGGTTTGGGCCACTTCCGCAAAACCGCCCCGTTCGGTCACCGGCAGCACCGGCACCAGCTGGGGCAGATCCAGGCGGGCCTTCTTCTCCATCAGCGCGCTGGTCGTCACATGTTTTACAAGGAGCGGTTCCGGCACCGGCTCCAGGCCATGGCGGCGGCCGATTTCCACCGCCACCGCCCGTCCATCGGCGATGGCCTTGATGATGGAAGCCGCGCCGCGCACCACGTCCCCGCCGGCGAAGAGCCCCGGCACGCTGGTTTCGCAGGTGTCCGGGTTCACCGCAAAGGAATGATCTCGGTTGCGCTTCGGGTCGAGGCCGTCCAGGAAGTCCATCACCGGCTCCTGGCCGATGGCCCGGATGATGGTATCGGCGGGCAGCACCTCTTCACCGTCCGGATGGCCTGGAGGCGCGACGGGCACGGGCCGCGGCCGGCCCGAGGCATCGGGCTCGCCCAATTTCATGCGCGTGCAGGCGAGGCCTGCGACCCGGCCGTGTTCCAGCACCACCCGCGCCGGTGCGAGCAGGTCACGGATTGCGATTCCTTCCTTGAGACAATCGAGCACTTCTTCCGCATCCGCAGGCATCTGCGCCCGGGTGCGCCGGTACACCAGGGTCACCTCCGCATCCTTCGCCAGGCGGCGCGCCGAGCGGACGGCGTCCATGGCGGAATTCCCGGCTCCGATGATCAAGATGCTTTTGCCCAGGTCCATGGGCTCCTCGGCGCGAACCTTGTCCAGGAAGTCCAGCGCATCCATGACGCCGGGTGTCGCTTCGCCTGGGATGGCGAGCCGCTTGCCTTTTTGCGCCCCGACGCTCAGGAAGACATAGGGGAAACGCTGACGCAGTTCCGCGAGACTCACATCGCGGCCGATGGCGGTGCCCATGTGGAAGCGCACGCCCAGCTGCCGCAGGCGCTCCAGGTCGCCCTGGATGGCGGAATTCGTCAGGCGGTAGCCGGGGATGACGCCGCTCACCATGCCCCCCAGTTCGGCTTTCGCTTCGAAGATTTCCGGGTCGAAGCCCATCTTGGCCAGGTAGTAGGCCGCCGAAAGCCCCGCGGGACCGGCGCCGATGATGGCCGCCTTCACCCCGATGTTCGGCCCGCATTTCTCGGCGGGGACGTTGCCGTGCTCGAACGCGAAGCGCTTGATTTCCCGGATGGCCAGCGGGGCGTCGTAGAAGTTGCGCACGCAGCGCTCGATGCAGGGACGGTCGCAGACGCTGCCGGTGATGCCGGGCTGGGGATTGGTGCGGAGGATGACGTCCATCGCCGCGGAAGGATCTCCATGGGCCACATGCCACAGATAATCCGGGATGTTCTGGTGGGTGGGGCAGGCATCCTGGCAGGGCGCGGCGATGCAGTCGAAATGCCCCAATGGCCGGTCTCCCTTGAAGACGAGGGGGCGCTCGCTGCGGGCGTAGCGCGGGTCCGTGGCTGCCGCGGCGGCGTGATGGGACAAGTTGAAGCGAGCCCCCTTGCCGTTGGAACTTGCATGCACGAAGGCGTCGAGGCTGTTTGCGCCGACGCGGGTCATGGCCCCTTCAAGATTGACCAGGTACTGCTGCAGGCGCGCGAAGCCGCCGGGTTTGAGGAGATCCGTGCAGACCGTGATGGGCGACAATCCATCCGCCACAAGATCTGCAAAATTATGGGCGTCGGCGCCCCCGCAGAAACTGATGGGGACAGCGCCGCCCAGCTCGTTGGTGACCATCTCCGCAAGCTTCAACGTCAGCGGGTGCAGGGCGCGGCCGGACAGGTACATCATTTTTTCATTCGGCGGGAAGACGGGGCGCTTGTTCACGACTTCCAGCGTGTTGGAGAGCTTGATGCCGAAGCTCCGGCCGCAGCCCTTGGCCACCTCGGCGAGATTCTTCAGCATCGCCATGGCATCTTCGAATACCGGATCGTGCTCGAAAGCCGCATCTGGCACTTCAATGCTGAACCCCAGGGTTTGATTGAGCAGGCCCCGCAGGCGCTCCGGCCCCAGCAGTGTGGGGTTGAGCTTCACCCAGGTATCCACGCCGAGATCCACCAGCAGGTGGCGCCCGATGCGCTCGATTTCCGCTGGCGGGCAGCCGTGCATGGTCGAAAGCGTGATGTGGTTGGATAGCTGGCCCGGAATCTCGATACCGCGAACGCCCGGGTAGACCTTCGCCACGGTGGCGATGGCCGCCGGAAGGTAGGAGCGGGCGTCGCGCATGGAGGCGATGAAGCGCTGCACCCGTTCGTGCTGGATGCCCTCCAGGTTGTAGCCCACGCTCATGTTGAAGAGCATGCCGGGTTCCGGGAGGCCCAAGCGGTGCGCCAGCGCGTGCACCAGCACCCAGCCGTTCAGGTACTCATCGAAGGACTGTTCGAGTTTCAGTTCCTGGGACCACTCGCAATTGTAGGTTTCGTCCGCCGCGTCTATGCAGGGCTTGCTGACGGCGATTTCATCGAGGATCTGGACGGTCTTCAGTTCGATGAAGCGCGCTCCGCACAGCCAGCTGGCGACGATGTTCTGGGAAAGCTGGCTGTGGGGACCGGCGGCCACGCCCAGCGGCGCGGCCAGGGTGCGGCCGAACATCCGCGAGGCCAGCCTCGGGCCCGGCACCTGGAAGTTCTGCTTGGGAATGCCCAGCACGCTGTCGCGGGTATTCAGCTCGCTGAAGATCCAGCGGGCCAGCAGCCCGAGCGGCGCCGTGCGGAAGGCCTTTTCCATGGTGTCGGGCTCCTGCGGAAGGGAAAG
>JAJYMZ010000024.1 GCA_021786615.1 Acidobacteriota bacterium | reverse complement strand
AAAGCGGTTGAAGGATTTTTTCTGAAAGGGGTCCTTGCAGGGCGACCTCTGCGGTGGCGTCGCTTTCGTTGGTCACGTGGACGTCAAAGCCTTTCACATGGTCCAAGGCCCAGTGGAAATCCTTCTCGATGTTGCCGGCATTCACTACCAGCAGGAATTCGTTCTCTGCCTCCCTGTAGATCAGCAAGTCGTCCACGAAGGTGCCGTTTTCATAGAGGAAGGCCGTGTAGTGGATCTGACCTATGTGGAGCGCGGACACATCGTTGGGGGTCATGTACTGGAGGTATTTCAGCGCGTCCTTGCCCACCACGCGCAGTTCGCCCATGTGGCTCACGTCAAACAGCCCGGCTTTGGTCCGCACGGCTTCGTGCTCGGCCAGGATTCCGGCTGGATACTGGACGGGCATGTCCCAGCCGCCGAAATCCACCATTTTCGCCCCCAGCCCTCGGTGGGCAGCGTTCAAGGGCGTCTTTTTTATGTCTGACATGGAACCTCCGGCCCCTTCAGAGTAACAAAGAGTAGGAGTTCTCATGCGACACGCGGTCTCACTTGTGATTTCGATGCTCCCCCTGATGGCCCAGGTAGATCAGGGCCCGGTTTCCGCCCGGATTCCAGAGGCCTCCGTGTTGTTTGGCCCAGGAATCATCCAGGACAGGAGCGGAGAACAGCCAGTGCCCAGGTTTGAGCCCAAACTCGCCGGGTCGCTTCAGATGGCAGGCCTCGCCCCCAGAGCCAAGCCCCGTTTCCGCTTCTGGCTGGTGAAGGCGGGGGATGAGGAAAAATTGAAGCGGATCTCCCCCAGATCCTTGGAAGCCCAGGTTCTATCCAGCAACGCCGGGATCAAGACTTCCTCTGGCTATTCATTCGAGATGCGCTGGGTCAAGGGCTCTGTGGATCCTGAGGACCGCCTATTCGTGGAGGTCTTCCTGGGACGCCGACGGGCCGCCACGGCAATCTCCCGCATTCAGTCCCATTTCCTGCCCGCCTCTCCCCCCAAGTCACAGGAAGAAAACAACTAAAGAGGTCTGATAGGTATCCGGGGGGCCCGCCCATGAGATCTACCTTCGCCTCCAGGGCAGCAGGCCCGGAAGCTCCCAGCGGAGCATGAACAGGCCGTTCCGCTGCTTCCGCATGCCCAGTTTCACGGCGAGGGGCAGCACTTCGACACCCGCGGCAGTGGCGTGTTCCAACTCTTCGGCATAGGCGGGATCAACTTCCCGGGCCACGTCAAAGGCATCCACATCTCCCCGGTGGACGAAGAACGCGATGGCGGCGCGATGCCCTTGGGCCACCATGCCGCGCAGTTCTCGTAAATGTTTACGTCCGCGCTCGGTCACCGCATCCGGGAAGCAGGCGTGGGAGCCGATCTTCAGGGTCGTATTCTTCACTTCGATGTAGACGCGGCGGCCTTGGGCATCGGTCGCCAGGACATCAATGCGGCTGTTTTCCGAGCCATATTTCTGTTCTGTGAGCACATCCACCAATCCAGGGAGCCCGGGCAGCGCGTCGCGCCGCGCCGCATCTGCCACCACGCGGTTGGGCATGCCGGTTTCCACGCCCACCCAGGTGCCGCCGCGCTTGCACGCGAGCCAGGTGTGCTTCAGCTTCCGGGCGGGGTCATCATGATGGGAAAGCAGCACCGCATCGCCCGGTTCCCAGCAGGTCGTCATGGCGCCCGTATTCGTCGTATGGGCGGTGATGACCGAACCATCTGGCAATTCCACATCCGCCAGAAAGCGCTGGTAGCGCCGGATGATCCGGCCCTGGACAAGATCGCGCATGTCCATCACGGCCAGGCTTCGAGGATCCGCTCCACCGCTTCCGGCAGATTTTCCGCCACCAAATCGGCCAGCGAGCCATCCACGCCATGGCCGTAGCCGGTTCTCACCAAAGCCACGCGGCAACCGGCTCTGCGCCCGGCTTCAAGATCGCTTTCTTTGTCGCCGATCATCCAGGAGGTTGAGAGATCCAATCCGTGTTCCCGCGCGGCGCGGGTCAGCATGCCGGCATTGGGCTTCCGCTCCGGGTGGTCCGGATGGGCGAAGGCCCCCCGGCCTTTTTCGTGATGGGGTGAGGTGTAGACCGCATCAAGACGGGCTCCGGATCCCGCGAGCAGTTCGGTCATCCTGGCCATCACTTTATTAAATTCTTCGAACCCGTAGTACCCGCGCCCGATCCCGCTCTGGTTGGTCACCACGACCACGGGGATGCCTCGCGCATTGAGTTTCGCCACGGCCTGGGCCGCGCCGGGGATGAGCACCAGTTCATCCGGGTCATGCAGGTAGCCCAGTTCTTCGTTGAGGGTCCCATCGCGATCCAGGAAGACGGCGGGCCTCTCGCTCATTGTTGGTAATCCGCGACGAAGACGTTGAACTGCCGTGGCGCCGCGGCTTCCCGTCCGCTCACCCAGAGCAGTTTTTTGCCATCGGGGCTGAAGTGAGGAAAGGAGTTGAAGTCCCCAGTGAAGGTGATCCGCTCCAGGCCTGTGCCATCCAGGTTCACCTTGTAGAGTTCGAAATTGCGGCCCTTGCCCTGGCGGTCCTCCCAGTTGCTGGCGAAGACCACGGACTTGCCGTCCGGGGAAAAGACCGGGGCGAAGGCGGCACCCGGCAGGTGCGTCAACTGCCTTTTCCGGGTTCCATCCGCGTTCATCACCCAGATATCCATCTCCATGGGTTCCACGAGTCCTTGTTTCAGGAGTGTCTTGTATTTTGCCGCGGCGCTCTTGCCCTTGGGGTAGTTGGTGCGCCAGGCGATGAGCTTGGAATCGGGACTCCACACGGCGCCCCCGTCATACCCAACAGTGTTGGTGAGGCGTTTCAGATGTTTTCCATTGATGTCCGCCCTCCAAAGGTCAATGTCACCGCTCCGCTGGGAAGTGAACACTAGCCATTTCCCGTTGGGAGCCACGGTGGCTTCCGCATCGTAGCCTTCATGGGGCAGGAGAACCTTCACATCGCTGCCGTCGGGCCTCGCGGTGTAGATCTCATAGCTCCCAAACACAGGCCAGCGATAGGTTCCAGGGGTGAAGGGTGGCGCGGGTGGACAGTCCGGACCGGCTTTATGGGTACTGGCGTAGACGATCCGCTGGTCGCCGGGCATGAAGTAGCCGCAGGTCGCCCGGCCCTTCCCGGTGCTGACCCTGTGCTGGTCCGAGCCATCGGCATTCATGAGATAAATCTGGTCGCAGCCATGGCCATCCCGGGTGCTCTGAAAAATGATCCGCTGACCATCCCAGCTCCAGTAGGCCTCGGCGTTGGACCCGATGTGGGTGAGTTGCTTGACCTCGCGCAGGTGCGCTTCGCGCGCATCGCGATGAGGATCGCCGGGCGCGGGCTGGAAAGGGTTTGGCACGGGCGGCTCGAGGGCTGGCGATTGGGGCGGGCCCTGGCTGCTTGGGGCTTGCGCTTGAAGCCCCATGACTAGAATCAAACTCAGTTCAGCAATTCCCACACCCTGCCTCCATCCCTAAGTCTGGCATCATCAGAGCATCAATGGACTCGGAGGCTCAAGGGATGGACAAGCGCGTGGCTTCGGCCGAGGAAGCAGTGAAGGACATTTTCGATGGCGCTAGCCTGGCGGTGGGCGGGTTCGGCCTGTGTGGCATTCCCGAGCATCTGATCGCGGCTCTCGTGGTGAAGGGCGTGAAGGATTTGACCTGCTATTCCAACAACGCCGGCGTGGATGATTTCGGCCTGGGCCTGCTGCTTCAGAACCATCAGATCAAGAAAATGATCAGTTCCTACGTGGGCGAAAACGCCGAATTCGAGCGCCAATACCTGCACGGCGAATTGGAGCTGGAATTCGCGCCCCAGGGCACCCTCGCGGAGCGCATGCGGGCGGGGGGCGCGGGGATTCCAGCCTTCTTCACGCCCACGGCCGCGGGCACCGTGGTGGCCGAGGGCAAGGAAACCAAGATTTTTGATGGCCGGGAATGCGTGCTCGAGCATGGCATCGTGACGGACTTTTCGCTCGTAAAAGCCTGGAAAGCTGATCGCATGGGCAACCTCATCTACCGGAAGACCGCGCGCAACTTCAACCCCATGGCCGCCACCTGCGGGAAGATCTGCATCGCAGAAGTCGAAGAAATCGTCGAGGTGGGGGATCTTGACCCGGATCACATCCATACTCCCGGAGTCTATGTGCATCGGCTGGTGCTGGGCGCCCACTACGAGAAGCGCATCGAAAAAGTGGTGACGAGGTAATCGAGGTGTTCCGTAGCAGGATTGTTACATCGCGGTCATAGGCTGAGCGGTATCTGGGAGAACTCTGTGGACCATAGCCCTGCTTTCCGCCTCCGCCGATTCCTCAATTGGTTCCCACTGGGACTGACCTACGCGACGATGTACATGGGCCGCTACAACTTCAACATCGTAAAAAACGATATCGGTGCTTTGTACCACCTGGACAAAGTTCAGATGGGTATTATTGCTAGCGCAGGATTCTGGACCTACGGTCTCAGCGTGGCCTTGAACGGGCCACTGGCAGACCGTTTCGGAGGCCGGAAGGCCATCTTGATCGGAGCTATCGGGGCGGCGATCCTGAACTTCTTCATCGGCATCATGTTCGCTGGGGGATACACCGCTCACCTGCTGGTGAGCATGAGCCTGCTTTGGTCCCTGAACATGTATTTCCAGAGTTTCGGCGCGCTCTCCGTAGTCAAGGTGAACAGCACCTGGTTCCACGTGCACGAGCGCGGCGTCTTCGGGGGCATCTTTGGCATCATGATCTCATCGGGCTACTTCCTGGCCACCACCATAGGCGCCTGGCTGCTGGCCAGCTTCCGCAGCTGGACGGTCATCTGGTTCGTGCCCGCGGCCGCCATGGGAGGCATGTTTATTGTTGACTATTTCATGGTGCGAAATCGTCCCAGCCACGCGGGTCAAGCGGATTTCGATACTGGAGACGGTTCCAACGCAGGTTCTGCCGAAGACGCTCCTTTGCCCCTTGCAGATCTGGCAAAAAAAGTGTTCCACAACCCCATCGTGGTGTCGCTGATCTTTGCGGAGTTTTGCACGGGTTTCGTGCGTCAGGGAGTCATGCTCTATTTCACTGAGTACCTGGCCGAGGTGTATGGAGTCAGCAAAACCATTCCCACCATGATTCCTCTTGGCCACCCCTTGCCGAAATTATGGAATTGGGCTCTTGGAGCCCTCATCGGGGGTAGCCTTGGAGCGTGGCTCTTCCACGTTGTTTTTACCCGTTTTTATCTCGAGGGCCCAAATCCCAAGCAAGATGGCGCGCAGGATGATCGTGGTTTGAGGGCCGAGTGGAAGTGGGTATTTATGCTATTCGGGTTTGTTTCTGGCGGTGGGCTGTTGAGTTGGGTCTTGTGGATTTTGGGCAAGCATTGGCCTCTCTACTCCATGACTGGCCCGGCTTTCATGTTCGGGGGCATCTTCGGCGGCCTGCTTTGCGGCTGGATGAGTGACAAGCTCTTCCAATCCCGCCGTCCGCCAGTGGCTTTCTACTTCTACCTTGTGCAGGTGCTCATGCTCGGCCTGCTGGGGATGGCGCTGGGAAGAGGAACGTGGCTCGGCCAAGTATGGGCCATTGTGCTCCTGGGGCTCACCGCCATGTTCATCTTCGGCGTCCACGGAATGCTGAGCGGCACCGCCAGCATGGACTTCGGCGGGCGCAAGGCCGCAGCCACCGTGGCCGGAGCCCTGGACGGCATCCAGTACATCGGCAGCGGCCTCACGGGCTTCGGGCTGGGCTGGATTCTCAAGACCTACGGCTGGGACGGCAACTCGGTCCTCGGCCACGCTCCCGCCAACGCCTGGGTATGGGTGGGAGCCATCATCCCCTTCAGCCTCGTCGGCGCCCTCATCATGACCCGCCTGTGGAACGCGAAACCTGGCAGCGCCTCCCACTGAAAGCCGCACTTCTCCAGACCAAGGACGGAAACTCTTGAAGGTGCTTGGATCCATCGCTCGGACATAGAATAGAATCATGTCGCATTCATCGCGCTCCAAGACTGGATTCTTGGCCTTGGCGGGCCTTGGGTTGCTGCTCCTGCTGACACTCGGGCGGCTCGCCTTCCTGGCTCATTTCCATGGCATCGAATGGGAAGCGGGCCTGGGGCGCGCGCTTTATCTTGGCTTCAAATTCGACACCCGGTGGGTGGCCATCCTGCTGGTTCCGCCCTGGCTTCTGCTACGCACGGGCGCAGCGGGTCCTGTGCCCTCCTGGCGGCGTTGGACCGCGATCTCTGCCCTGATTGCCGCCTTGCTCGTTTATGCGGGACTGGTGGCCGTGGGCATGGTGGATGATCGGCGCGGCCGGGTTTGGCTGGTGGCCTTTTTATTGGTGGCCTGGCTGGCACGATGGGCAGGAAAATCCGTTGGTTTAGCTAAGGCCCAGGCCTGGATCTGGGGTGTCTACGGAAGCCTGGCGCTCGGCTTCACCCTGCTCTGTTACGCCTTCGATTTTGGGGCCTTTTCCTACATCCACACCCGCCTGAATGGCACGCTGCTGATGTTCCTTGACAACCTCGGCACCAGCGCGCGCATGGTCTGGGAAAGCTATCCCGTGATTCCTGGAATTCTTGGGCTGGCTGCCTTGATGATTCTGGTGGCCTGGCTCTTGCGGAAGTCGTCATCCAACCTCGCGGCCCCGATCCCGAACAAGGCTCGAAGGTGGGGCATGGCTTGGCTCGGGGCGGTGCTTTTGATCGCGGCCATGTGGGGCAAATGGGGCCTTTATCCCCTCCGATGGAGCGAAGCTTTTGAAGCGCCGAAACCCTTCCACGCCCAGCTCGCCCTGAATCCAGTCCTGTTTTTTCTGGAAACCCGATCAGAGATGGACGGCGGCTACGATTTGAAAGCAGTGAGGGCCAGCCAATCGCTGATGTCGGCCCACTTTCATATCCCGCCGGCCAATGACAAGGATGGCCTGCCCACGCTGCTGCGGCGCATCGTTCCCCGCCCCCAGGTCCAGGGCCGCCCCAACGTGGTCTTCATCCAATGCGAGAGCCTC
>JAJYMZ010000028.1 GCA_021786615.1 Acidobacteriota bacterium | reverse complement strand
TAAAGGCAAACCCGTAAAAAAAACCGCGCGCCTGCGAGAGGCCACTAGCATTCTCGAATCGCTTGGGTTCCTTGCCCGCCAAAGAAACGAAGTGGCTGCCTACACATTGCTAGCCCTTGTTGGTGTAGGCCCCAGAAAAAAGTGGAACCAAGCTGAATCTCCTTTGATGGGAATCACACCGATCATCGAATTCATAGGGGATGAATATGGGATTCGGTATGCCCCCAATACACGAGAAACGGTACGCGATGAGGCCGTGAAACATTTTGTTGAGTTCGGTCTCCTGGTGCGGAATCCTGACCAACCTGATCGTCCCGTGAACAGTGGAAAGACTGTCTATCGGATCGAAGGGCGGGCCCTCGAACTCCTCCGTTCCTATGGGAAAGACGATTGGTTTTCGTTGCTTACCGAATACCAGAAAGACCGGGAAGCGATTCTCAAGGAACTTCGGAGAAGTAGAATATTGGCCAGGATCCCCGTCACCCTTCCAGGTGGGAGAAAAGTCGAGTTGTCACCTGGAGGGCAAAACCCTCTGATACGGGATGTCGTCCATGAATTTTGTTCGCGGTATACCCCAGGTGGCGAGGTGCTTTACCTTGGGGACGCGGAAAACAAGTTCACTCACCTTGAAACGGAGCGACTAGAAGAGCTTGGTGTGCGACTATCATCCGCGGCCAAAATTCCCGATGTGATGATCTATGACAAGCGGCGGAACTGGCTGCTGCTCATCGAAGCTGTTACAAGCGCCGGACCTGTGGATGGGAAGCGGCGGATGGAACTGAAGAACCTTTTCGCAGGTTGCGCGGCGGGACTTGTCTTCGTGACTTGCTTTGAAACCCAGAAGGCGATGCAGGGATTCCTTTCGCAGATTGCATGGGAGAGCGAGGTTTGGATCGCCGATGATCCTGAGCATCTGATCCACTTCAATGGTGAGCGATACCTTGGCCCCTATCCTGATGCCCTGCCTGGGGCTAACTCCTAATGGTGGTTCCGGCAGCGACCATTGAGCCCGGCATCTACCTGGTCCACAAGGCAGTCGGGGGCACCAGCTTTGACGTGGTGCGCGGGTTCACGAGGGAGGCCAGGGAAGCGGGCTTGAAGAAATACCCCCTCGGCCACGGGGGTACCCTGGATCCCTTCGCTAAGGGCCTGCTGCTGATCCTCGCGGGACAGGCCACGCGGCTCATGGAATTGATGCACCCGATCCCAAAAACCTATGTGGCCGACATAGCCTGGGGTATCGAGACGGATACCTGTGACCAAATGGGCCAGGTGGTGGCCGAAGGCAATGCTGCATCGCTCTCTCCAGCCTTGCTGGATGAAGCGCTGGCGGGCTTTCTGGGGTGGCAGGACCAGGTTCCGCCCGCCACCAGCGCCAAAAAAATTGATGGCGAGGCGGCCTATCGCAAAGCCCATCGAGGAGAAGAAGTCGTCCTTCCACCTTCAAGGGTCTATCTTCATGAAGCCAAGTGGCTGGGACACGATTTGCCGGGCCACAGCCGCCTTGAACTCACCTGCCGAGGCGGGTACTACGTCCGCGCTTTTGCCCGGGACCTAGGCCGCCACCTCAAGTGCGGGGCCCATCTGTCAGGTCTTCATCGCACTCGCATCGGACCCTGGAATGATCCTGTTCCAGGGAGCCGTGACTGGGTCCATGGCGCAGATCTCGTGCCCTGGTGCCCCTTCCGCAGACTCAATGATGAAGAGGCCGAGCACCTGGCCCATGGGCGCGCCATCTCCATGGGCGACCTGGAAGCACCCACCTGGCAGTTGCCGAAGGATTTTCCCGATCCCGCGGCACCCATTCGAGCCATGCACGAAGGCAGGCTGGTAGCTTTGCTCAAAGAGCAGGAAGGCGCGCTTAGAACCTTCGCGAATCTGCGTGGCGGGATTTGAATTCTCAATGGATGCTAGCCGCTTGGAACCTTCATCGAGCTGAAATCGGAAATCGAAAATCGTAAATCGAAAATTCTATGAGGCCTGCTGTCCTTTGCCCTGGGCGGCCCTGATGGCGGCTTCCAGATCCAGGATGGGTTCCGGATGGCCGTAGACGAAGCCCTGGACCCAGGGCACGTCCGCATCCATGACGGCGATGAGCTCTTCGTAGAGTTCCACACCCTCGGCGATGAAACCCACCCGCATGTGCTCAGCGAAATGGGCCAGGGCGTTCAACAGCGCCGCCTGGTAGGGACGCCGGTGGACCTGCTCCACCAGGCTGCGATCGGCCTTGATGAAATCCGGCGCCAGCCTGGCCATGTGCGTGAGGGAAGCCACACCGGCGCCCAGGTCATCCACCGCGATCTTCAGGCCGTGGTCCCGCAGCCGCTTGGCATAGACCTGGAGTTCGTCCAGGCGATGCAGGGAATGGCTTTCCGTGAATTCCACCACCACCTGCCCAGGGTTCACTTCCAATCCGCCCACCCAGCGGGGGAGTTGTTTCCAGAAGTCCGGATGGGCCAGGGTGCTGGGTTCCAGATTGATGAAATGCATCCGGTCCACGGGCACGGTGCCCGAAAGCAGCTTGAAGCCCGCGTCCAGGCAAAGGAGATCCAGGCTCACTTTCTGTTCGTAGGGGATGTTGGCGTTGGCGAAGACGTCTCCGACGGTTTGCATCTCGCCGTTGTCATCTTTGAATCGGAAGAGCATTTCCTGAGCCATCACACGCGCGCTGCGGACGCTGTAGATCGGGTGCGCGTAGGGAACCAGCGGTCGTTGGAGGCTGAGAAGACTGTTCAGGAAGTCCGTGCTCAAACTAGCTCCGGGGCACAGGGTGACGCTGCGGTTGGGTGGAGCCAAGCTTATACCCCAATGGCCGATGTGCCCACCTTTGAGGTTGTTAAGTATTGTGAAGAACTTGGGGCGGGGCTGCTGGGGTAGGCTTTCAGAAGGGGGAACAGAGGAACCATGGCAAGAACCGTCGTGATGGGGGCTGGAAAATCCGGGTTGGCGGCGGCTTGTTTCCTAGCGTCCAGGAACACCGAGGTTGTGGTTACGGATAGCCGTATGAACCCATCAGAGGCCCAACTTCAGGCATTGCTCCCGAACCGGATCCCGGCTGTCTGGGGCGATCACCCGTTGTCACTGCTGGATGCCTGTACTGAAGTGATCCTGAGCCCCGGCATCAGCCCGCGAATTCCCTTCGCGCTCGAGGCGGTGAATCGCGGCATCCCGGTCATCGGCGAAATTGAACTGGCGCACCGGGCCTTGCGCGCGAAGGACGATGGGTCCTGCATCCTGGCCATCACGGGCACCAACGGGAAGAGCACCACCACGGACCTGCTGGCCCACCTGCTGAACCGCAGCGGTCTCAAGGCCGTGGCGTGCGGGAACCTGGGAAAACCCTTCCTGCAGGCGGTGGAGGAACATGGCCCCGGCACGACCTACGCGCTGGAACTCTCCAGCTACCAGCTGGAGACCATCCAGGAGTTCCATGCCGAAGGCGCGGCCTTCTTGAATCTCACACCGGACCATCTGGCCCGCCATGGAACGCTGGAAGCCTATCGCCAAGCCAAGCTGAGGATCTTCGAGCGGCAGACAGAACAGGATCTTCGCGTGCTGCCATCTTCCCATCTGGAGTGGGGGACGGACGCCCCTGGGAGGGGCGCCATTGCCACCTTTGGCTGGGATCTGCCAGTTTTCATGACAGCCGCATTCTGCGGGAGCGATGGAATGCTTTGCGCCAGGAATCCGGACGGGCTCATCGCGGAGATCCTGCACCGCTCGGAGTTGACGATCCCGGGGGACCACAACGTCGAAAACGCCCTGGCGGCCCTGTTGCTGGCCCAGCACGGTGGCGCTTCCTTGGAGGCCATCCGCGAAGGCTTGCGCACCTATCCGGGTCTCGCCCATCGCATCGCTTTTTGTGGCGAGAAAAATGGTGTCCAAGCCTATAACGATTCCAAGGGCACCAACGTGGATGCCACGGTCATCGCCATCCGGGCCCTGGAAGGGCCGCTGGTGCTGCTGCTTGGCGGCACGGACAAAGGCAGCGGCTATCTGCCCCTGCGAGAAGAACTGGAAGGAAAACTGCACAAGCTCGTCTTCCTGGGGGAAGCCATCCCGCAACTGGAGCGGGACCTCGGCGACCTGCCCCACGACGTGGTGCCCAACTTCGATGAGGCCGTGCGTCACGCGCTATGCCTTGCGAGGAACCGCGATCAGGTTCTCCTGAGCCCGGCCTGCGCCAGTTTCGACCAGTTCAATAATTTTGAAGAGCGAGGCGAGCGGTTCGAGGCGCTGGTGAAGGAATGGGTGAAGTCCTGATCAAGCCTCGTAGGGTTTCACCGCTTCATCTATCATCCCCGCGAGCTTGTGATCTTTTTTGGTCACGCCTCCAGCGTCATGCGTGGTGAGTTTGATGCGCACATAGCCCCAGCCGAACTCGATGTCGGGATGGTGGTTCATGGCTTCGGCGGGCGCCACCACCGCGCTCACGAGGTGGAAGGCCGTCATGAAATCCGGCGTCTTGATGTCGCGGTGCAGGGCGCCGTCGCGTTCGATCCATGGCATGGGAGACTCCGGGGGGGCTGGAGGTTGAGGGTTGGGAGTTGGGAGTTGAGGGTCAAGAGTCGAGAGTCAAGAGTCGAGAGTCGAGAGTTGAGTCTAGAGTCGAAAGACAAGAGTTGAGAATTCAGGAACAAGTCTAAACCCTTGATCCTGAACTCTTAACCCTGAACTCTTGACTCTTGACCAAGCAGCTCCTGGATTTCCTCCTGTAGGAGCCAATCCTTTCCAGATTCGCCCAACCAGGCTTGAAGACGCGCCCCGTCGGGCTTTCCGCTTTCCCGCATGGCGCGGACGGCTTCGTAGATCTCCGCCAGGCGCGGGCTCAGGGCCGCGGCTTTCCGGGCGCGGGCTTCGGCTTCCTCATCGCCCTCCGCGAAGGCATTCTGCTCGCCAAACCATCGGTCCCATTCGCCTGGGTCTGCGGGGCCCCCGGCCACGGAAGGGAGGCCTTCGCTGATGAAAAGCAAGGCCCAGGAGGGCACCTGCAGGGAGTGGCCATCCAGCTCAGCCCTCAGGTTGATGACCTCATGATCACTCACCATGAAACCGGAAATGACAAGCTCTGACAATAATTTAAGCTCAAAAGTTCCATGACTTGGCAGCTCCGCTTCGCCGAAGGCGAGCAGTGCTTCGCCCGACCAGGGCTTCCGAATCCCACGACCTTCCCGGGATAAAAGGACGGGGCCCTCCAGGCGCGCGAGGGAAGCGCGCAGACCCTTCGAGGACTCGGGACCATCCACCACTTCCACCACCTTGCCGCTCAGTTCCAGGCCATCGGAGAGCACCAGGTGGTTGACCGTCCGCGCTTGCACGGCCTCATGGAGCCCGGAATCCCCGCCGCGCTTCCAGGCCATGGTGGCTTCAAAGGCTTCCAGCACCTCGAAGAGATGATCGAAGTCCCTGGCCACGAAAAGCTGCGGCTGCATGGTGGTGATCTCGTACTCGGTCTCGGTGCAAACTAGGCTCAAGGGCAGCTTTTTCACCGCCTGGGAGAGGCAGCGCTCGGCTTCGCCGATGGAGGAGAGCAGGCCGGCGCCATAGATTTTGGGATGTTCCAGATCCCCCACCAGGCCATATTCCGCGGTCCACCAGTAGAGCCGCGAAGCGCGGGTGTTTTCGCTGACGTAGCGGCGGCTGGCGCCGGCGGCCTCCAGGCGCTCCACCGCGAAGCGCACATCCTCCGGCGTGGCGGCAGGGTCTTCCTTCACCACGCTCAAGGCGCGGATGGCTTCGAAGACGGCCTGGTCTTCGATAGAAGCGATAGCCTTGAACCCCGCGACACCGCTGCGTTTCAGGTACTCGGCATAGCGCGAGTCCGAAAGGATCGGCGCGTGTCCGGCGCTCTCGTGGATGATGTCGGGAGCGGGGGTGTAATCCACGTGCTCATAGGTGCGGATGTCCGCGGCGATGGCCAGGACGCCCAGGCTCTGGAGTTCCGTGAACACCGCCGGGGGTATGAAGCCCCGCACGGATACGGCGCTCCAGCCCAGACGGGAAAGCCGCAGGTTCATCTCATCCAGGCTTGGGATGCGCTCCAGGCCGATGCCCGTGGCCTCCAGCCCCCTCAGGTAGCTCTCGACGGCCTTGTCCTTCAGGTGCCCGGTCAGCCGGCCCAGGATGTGGCGCCACACCGCATGGTCCCGTGGGGTATAGGCTCCGCAGTCCTGGGGCACCACGAATCTTCGCAGGTGCTTGGGGAGGGCTTGGATGGCCCGTTCCGTCGGGGTCATTGAGTTCGTTGAATTCACTGATGGCTCCATGAACCAATATGAAGCCCAGAGAGTATGACGAAAATCCCTTAATGCTCGATCATAAAGTCGTTATTACGACTTGGGATGAAACCTGGCCAATTGTGCTTTCAGGAACCCAAGACAGGCTAGGGCCTCGGCCCTCGCGCCGCCGGCGGGTTCCAGGGCCACCACTTCCACGAACTGGGGCGTCGGCTCCAGGAGTTTCCAGACCCGCAGGTCCGCGGGGAAGGGAGCCAGGGGGCGCAGGTCCGGCGCGATGGCACAGGCACCGTAGGCCCGCAGGGCCGGATAGAGCTGCAGAAAGCTTTCCACCCGGGCCATTTCGTTCACGGTGATGCCGGCCTCGGCGAACCGCTGGCTGTTGGCGCCGCCATAGGGATCGTCCCGCAGCCAGTCCACAAAGGGCAGGTCCGCCAGGTCCGCCACTTTCAAATACTGGCGGGCCTCGTGCCGTTTGGCCGGCGGGGAGCCTGGGGCCGCCAGCACCACGAAGGGCAGGTTCGCCAGCACCTGGCTTTCCACGCCGCGATGCGGGGGGAGGGGCGTGAACCCCAGCGCCAGATCCAGCTGCCGGGTCTGCACCTGCCGCACCAGATCGAAGGCGCCACCAAAGCTCGTTTCCAGCTTGATGGCCCGCCGGGCCATTTCCTTCGTGATGCCGTCCAGCAGGGCCGTGGATAGCGTTGGATTCAGGCCCAACCGCTGGTTGGGCTCCAGGCTCGCGAAGTCCTGAA
>JAJYMZ010000172.1 GCA_021786615.1 Acidobacteriota bacterium | reverse complement strand
TTTGGCGGGACATCACGCTGCCGAGCACATTCGGCGAGGTTCGCGGGGATTGGTGCGGGTCGAGGAGCAGAACAATCGCCGAAGATAGTCCGGGCCTCAACCTGGAGGGTGCATATCCAGCCGGATTGTTGGGCTGGAGAAACCGTGGCTCTGTTTTTTGAATATCCCCGTAGATCCCCGTGTATCCCCGGCTTAAAAAGCTATTGGCCGGGGATACACGGGGATCTACAGGGACAAGGAAAAGAAGGTTCGCATGATCAGGAACCAAGAAGAAACGGCGTGTTCTTTTCATCCCCGCCTGTCTTATTGAGCCTTTTTCTTTCCAGGCTGCTCCAAACCTATTTGCGGGCGAGACCTACGGCTTCATCCGGCCCAGACCTGCCATCCCAGCCTCAGGATCAGCGCCCCCACCACCGTGATGAACATGACCCGCACCCAGGAGCTGCCCTTTTCCAGCGCCACGTGGGCGCCCAGGTAACCGCCGAGGCCGTTGGCCACGGCCATCCCCAGCGCCACCATGGGGATCCAGCTGCCCTTCCAGACGAACAGGCCCATGGCAGTGATGTTCGAAGCCCAGTTCACGGATTTCGCCAGAGCTGAGGACCTAAGGAAATCGAAGCCCAGGATGGCCACGAACAGGAAGATCAGCACCGATCCCGTGCCAGGGCCAAAAAAACCATCGTAAAAACCCAGGCACAGCGAAATCAGCATGGCCCATCCACGTTGATGGGCCACGCCGAATTTCGGCGCATGCAGCTGGCCCAGCTTCGGCTGCAGCAAGGTGAAGGCCAACATCGCGATCATGAGCGTGAGCATCAAAGGCCGCAGCAGCGACTCGAATTTGCCTTGAAGAAAGTAGGCGAGGGCCACGCCGCCGCCGGCGCCGGCCATGGAGGCCAGCACCGGACCCACCATGTCTTGCCAGCGCAGGATGCCGCTCCGCAGGAATTTCCCCGCCGCCACGGTGGTGCCCGTGCAGGCCACCACCTTGTTGGTGCCGAGAATGGTGGGCAGAGGCGTACCCGCCGGCAAGCCCAGCATGAGGGCGGGCATGGTGATGAGCCCGCCGCCGCCCACCACCGCGTCAATGAAACCGGCAACGAGCGAAGCGAGAGCGAGGAGGAGGAGTGTGGCGACCGTCATGGATATATCGTGTCCTGGGTCCTGAGTCCTGAGTCTTGGGTCCTGAGACGCGGGGTCCCCTGAAGGTGCAGCCGAAGGGTGCCTTGCGAATTAGATGCGCCGGAGGCGCCGCCAATTTGCCTCAGGACTCAGGACCCAGGACCGGAATTCCTCACACCTTCATGATCTCCGCTTCCTTGTGCTTCACGGCCTCGTCCACTTCCTTGATGCGGGCGTCCGTGAGCTTCTGGATGTCGTCGCTGGTCTTTTTCGCGGTGTCCTCGCTCACGCCCACGGCCTTTTCTTTCTCCAGCTTCTTTACCTGGTCGTTGGCGTCCCGGCGCACGTTGCGGATGGCGGTCTTGATTTCCTCCGCCAGGCGATGCACCACCTTCACCAGATCCCGCCGCCGTTCTTCGTTCAGGGGCGGGATGGGCAGGCGGATCACGTTGCCGTCGTTGCCCGGATTCAGGCCCAGGTCGCTTTTCAGGATGGCTGTCTCGATGGCTTTGATGGCCGTCTTGTCGAAGGGCTGCAGCACCAGCATGGAGGACTCCGGCACGCTCACGCTGGCCACCTGGCTCAAGGGGCACATGGTGCCGTAGTACTCCACCTGCAGCGTGTCCAGGATGCTGGCGTTGGCCCTGCCGGTGCGGATGGTGGCCATCTCCTTCCGCAGCGTCTCCAGGGAGGCGTGCATGCGCTTGCCGGCGTCCTGGAGAATCGAATCGAGGGTCATGGTCGTAGTCATGGCAGGTCCTTCTCAATGAACAATCATCGAATCTTAGTTCTATCGCGTGGTTCGGGGAAGGGGAAGTGGCGATGGGCAGTAGGCTGTGGGACTTGGGACCCTGAATTTCCGATTTGCGATTGTCGATTGGGGCGGGGGAGGTCGCGATGCTGATGGACTCTCGACTCCTGACTCTCGACTCCTGACTTGGGACTTGGGACTTGGGACTCCAGGCCCGCCCCTCACCCCCGCGCCAGCGCCATGGCGGGCTTCTCGATGAAACGATGGGAGCCATACGCGAACACCAGCGTCAGCAGCAGGCCCAAGCCGAACGTGGGCCAACCCTGCTTGCCCATGCCCAGCCACAGGAGCAGGGCGTTGGCCAAAGGGTGCAGCAGGTAGGTGCCATAGCTCCAATCCCCCAGCACCACCAGGGGATGGATCCCGGCGGATTCCTTCAGGTCCATGAAGGCGAAACAGCCCACCACCGCCACGCAGAGGGCCGAAAACTCATACCGGGCGGGCCCGGCCATGATGTCGAAGTGATCGTAGAAGCCGCGGTGGAGGCTGAAGGTGATTGCGGCCAGCACCGCCAGCAGGATCACGAAAGTCAGGGGCCTCAACCGGAACGCGGTTCTGGAACGCAGGTGCGCCAGGATTCCCCCCAGCAGGAACAGGAAGGCGTGATTCGCCACCTGCACGTAGGCATGGAAGCGGTTCCAGGGCTCGGCTTCCGGAACCCAATGCAGGCTCCAGGGCAGGGAGGCCCAGATCAGGAGCCCCGCGAAGAGATACAGGAATCCCTTGTGCCAGCGGGTGAAAAGGATGAGCGAGGGCAGGGCCGTGTAGAACACCGCCTCCAGGCCGATGGACCAGCCGCCCACCACCAGCGCGTGGTTGGGATGGAAGAACCCAAAGCTCAGTGTGAGATTTTCCGCGAGCATCCGTACGCTTGGATCGGGCCCCGCTTTCTGATGGAACAGCAGGTTCAGACCCACCACCACGAAGAAGAGCGGCGCCAGCCGCATCCAGCGCTTCAGGAAAAAAGTCTTCAGCGCCGGACCATCAAAAACCGTTTCACCGTACAGATGGAAAAAGCAGAAGCCGCTGATGACGAAAAATCCCTGGACGCCGTAGATGCCCAGTTTCGCCAGCATCGTGGTGGCGCTGCCCGCGGGCGTGAATAGTTCCGTCCAAAGCGACGTGTGGTAGATAACCACCGCCAGCGCCATCAGGCCCCGGAGGATGTCCAGGGCGTAGATGCGGGCGGTGGCGATGGGCGGGCTTTGGGAGATGGGGACCTCTCACGGATCAGGTCCCGGCCAGGGCGCCGGGACCTGATTTTCACACGGGTCCGTCAGGATCCGGCCACTCCATCTTTCTGGGAGACGCCGTACCAGTCCAATTTCCGGGTGGCCAGCATCACCGAAGCCAAGGCGCAGAAGAGCAGCAGCGAACCCATGAGCAGGGAGTTGTCTTCGGAGATTAGCAGGCCATAGAGCACACCATAGAGCAGCGTCAGTGCCCCGGCGAAACCCCATCCGTGGAGGCGGCTTTGAAGCACGTGCTTGAGATAGAAGCCCAGCAAAAGAATGCAGGCTGAACTGGCGGCGAGGTAGGCGTCCAGGAACCCGATGTGTTCCGCCAGGCTGATAAGAAGCAGGAAGAACATGGCCAGGCCCAGGCCCACCAGCAGGTACTGCATGGGGTGGATGCGCAGCTGCTGGAGCAGCTCGAACAGCAGGAAGGCCGCGAAGGTGAGTCCCACGAACAGGAAGCCGTACTTCACCGCCCGCTCGGATTGCAGGTAGATGTTCATGGGCCGGATGAAAGCGACTTCGAAGGCCTCTTCAGTGACATGCTCCCTGCCCCCCTCCAGGATTTTCGAAAGGTCCCGGGCAAGGCTGGACACCTGCCAGCGGGCTTCGAATCCACCGGGCCCCACCTGGCGGGTCAGGGGCAGGAACCGCCCGCCGAAACTTGGGTCCGGCCAATCGGATCGGAGCGACATCTCTGTGCGCTCCGCCACTGGCGCCACGGAAAAGGACTTGGTGCCTGTGAGCTCCAATGGAATTTCAAAGGCGAATTCCCTGCCATCCAAGTCAGCAGCATCTGGGAAAGTCACCTGGAGGCCGTGGGAGAGGATGGCCTGGTCTGCCGGCTCGAATTCGAGGGGCTTGCCGTTCCACTGGAGCACGGGCCGATTGCGGATACCGCGCAGATCCGAGATGCCCAGGACCAGGTGGGCCTTGGCGCCCTTGGCGGATTTCCACTCGGCGCCCACGCCCATATTGCCGGGAATGGCGAAACGGCCGGTCAGCTTGGAATTTAGATTGTAGAGCTGGGCCTTGTAGAGGCCGCGGTTGCGCTCCTCTACGGTCGCAGCGCCCTTGATGGCCAGGTCCTTTGGCACGAAGATCCGCTGCCTAGCTTCATCCTCGACGTACGTGGCGACGAGGCCGGTCTTTTCGTCCTTGCGTTGTTTCTCAACGCGGACGCAATAGTCCACCACCACCAAGGGGCCGATGATCTGCTGGGGCCCCGCGGAACTGCTGGCCACGCTGGCTTCGGCCTCCATCTGGCGTTTGTGCCGGTCTTCGACCTGGCCATAGATCATGGTGAGCGGGATCACCAGCACCAGCGCGATGGCCATCACCGCGAAAGCCTTCAGAAGCAGATTCCAGCGCATGTATGTCCTCCATCAGGGATGGACCAAGGCTGGGCTTCTTCCGCGAAGGGAAGATGAGGTTGTGTGAAGGGAGTGTGAAGCCGTGGAAGAGCTTTGGAACCGCGAATGACGCGAATCGACGCGAAATCTCTTTTTCCATACCAGTCCATTGGCCACCCGGGGACTCATCATGTGCCAGCTTCGCGGATGAATTTGCGGGCTTTCGGCCCGGGCGCAACGCGCCCCGCGAAGCGATGCCGAGATGAATTTGCTTTTCGCCCCCCTTCGCGGGCAAGCTTCGGCGGCTGGGATTGGGGGGCAATCAGGGAAGACTAATGTTTTTTATTCGCGCCCTTTCGCGACATTCGCGGTTCCTTGTGTTCCTGCGAATCATCCCTTCGGCAGCGCCAGCCGCGCCTCGCAACCGCTTTCGACATTGCCCACCTGGATGCTGCCGCCGTGCAGTTCGGCCACTTGGCGCACGAAGCTCAAGCCCAGGCCCGTGCTCTTCTTTCCCGTGTCCGGACGGGGCAGGGAATAGAAAGGATCGAAGATCTTTTCGAGGGCGTAGTCCGGGATGCCCGGCCCCGCGTCCCGGATGACCAGCGTATGGAAGCCCGCGGAAGCCTCCGTGGAAATCTGGATGGCGCCGCCGGGTTCGGAGAATTCCATGGCGTTGTCCAGCAGGTTGGAGAGCGCTTGTTCCAGCAGAAAAATTTCTCCCTGGACTTGCGCCTCGGCGGGAATGGAGATCGCCGTCTTCAGGTTCCGCAGCGCCAGGCGGGGATGCAGGGATTCAAGCACGCCTTCCACCAGGGTGGCCAGGGAAACGCGGGCGGGCTGCTGGAGGCCCTGGCGCTGTTCCACCGAGGCCAGGTCCAGCATCCTCTGGATCAGGCGCTGGAGCCGTTCTTCCTGCTCCCGGATGTTCGATAAAAAACGCTGCCGGTCCGCCTCGGGCATGTCTTCCTGGAGCAGTTCCGCCGCCCCGTGGATGGCCGAGAGCGGACTCTTCATCTCGTGCGTCAAGGTATGGACGTAGCGCTCCACGTAGCGCCGCCCCTCCAGTTTTTCCCGCATGGTCTCGAGGGCCCGGCCCAGCTCCGCGAGCTCGCCTCCCGCCAGCTTAGGCAGGATGGCGCGGCGCCCCAGGGAAACTTCCTTGGCGTAGTCCCTGAGCTTTTCCACCGAACGGGTCAGGGCGAAGGATAGCCCCAGGCCCAGCAGCAGCGCCACCGACATGATGAGCAGGCTGGCCCGGAAGACCCGCTGCTGACTGCGGCGCGCGAAGGGCACCACGCTGGCGGTGGGCACCGCGACGCTCAGCACGCCGATGATTTTTGGGCCGTCCATGATGGGAGCCGCCACGTGCATCGAGGAAGTGGATTCATCCTTGGGATCGCTTCGCGTGCTACGCGCCCCGTACTGGCCCCGCAGCGTGCGGTAGACATCGTTCCAGGTCGAAAAATCCTGCCCTTGGTCGAGGGTTTCGGAATCAAATAGCACGACGCCCTTCGCATCCATCACATGGACGCGGAAACCCGCTTTGCGGTGGTCCACATCCCAGATGCGGGCGTTGAACGAGCGCTCGGAAAAGCGGCGTGCCGCCTCGGCGAAGGGTCCCTTGTCCAGGGTCCCGGCCTTCAGTTCCGGCGCGGCCACCTCCGCCAGCAGGTTGGCCGTGTCCACCAGGGCCACCTCCATGCCCTGCCGCACACCGGGGCGCACCTCCTGCATGAAGATCCGCAGCACGAAATAGGTGGCGAGCCCCACCAGCAGGAAAAAGCCAAGAAAGATGCGGTAGCTGAGTCTCATGGGCGCTTCACATCCTGCCGATGCTGTAGCCGAGGCCCCGATGGGTCTGGATGGGATCCGCTTCCGCATCCAGGGCGCGGAGTTTCGCGCGCAGGGTCTTGATGTGGGTATCCACGGTGCGATCCCCGCTATCCTCGGCTTCGGGCCAGACCCGCTCCAGCAGTTGGCTCCGCGTGAAGACCTGCTCCGGGTGGGCCAGCAGCGTTTTCAGCAGCCGGAATTCGTAGCGCGTCAGATCAAGGGCCTTGCCGTGGAACTCGATGCGGTGCTTGGCCTCATCCACCCAAAAAGCGGCAGAGGGCGCTCGCGCCTGGGAGCGGTCCAGCCGCCTCAGGATCACGCGTACGCGCGCCACCAGCTCCCTCGGGCTGAAGGGTTTCACTACGTAGTCGTCGGCGCCGATCTCCAGTCCCACGATGCGGTCCACTTCCTCGGCCCGCGCGGTGAGCATGATCACCGGAAGGTCCGAGAAGGTCCGCAAGCGTCGGCAGACTTCGAATCCCGAGATGTCTGGCAGCCCCACGTCGAGGATCACCAGTTTGAAGGAGCCTTTCGCTACCAGCGCCAGCGCCGTTTCCCCCAGCTCCGCCTGGCTGGGGATGAACCCTTCGGTCCTCAGCGCATAGGAAATGGTGTCCGCGATGGCGGGCTCGTCCTCG
>JAJYMZ010000057.1 GCA_021786615.1 Acidobacteriota bacterium | reverse complement strand
CGTGATGCCGTTTTCTTCAAAAAGCCGGGCGGCCTCGGCGTTTTCGCTCAGGAATCCATAGCCTGGGTGGATGGCGTCCGCTCCGGATTGTAGGGCGGCTTCCAGGATCTTCTCGACCACCAGGTAGGACTCGCGGGCAGGCGCGGGCCCGATGCAGAGGGCCTCGTCCGCCATGCGCACGTGCAGCGCGCCCCGGTCCGCGTCTGAATAAACCGCGACCGTGGGGATGCCCATCTCGCGGCAGGTGCGGATGACCCGGCACGCGATTTCGCCCCGGTTCGCAATCAAAACTTTGGTCACTGGCATCGCCAAACTCCGAATTTCCGGCATCATCGAAGGGATGCGGACCTTCAGACTAGCAAACGCGGGCTTGGCTTTCTTGCTTGTACTTGGCAATGGCGCCTGCGGACGCAAAGGGGACCCCATTCCACACCCCCGCGCCGAGCCCCAGGCCCCCGAGGCCCACTGGGTTTCCTTGAGGCAACTGGAGGTAACTCTGCCGGCCCGGGATGCCCGCGGCCAATCTCTCGTCGGGCTGGAGCAAGTGCGGGTGTTCTATGCCCCCGTGAGCACCGTGAAGCCAAGTCCGCGCGAGATCGTCGCCAAAGGCGAGGTCGTAGTGGAGCGCCGCCGCCCCAACCTGCCTGCTCCCGGCAAGCAGATGCGCATTGACATGTCCGACCTCGTCCGGCCCCAAGGGTGGATGGTTGTGGTGGCCGTGCGAGTGGGGGATGTGGTGGGGCCGCCCTCTGACGCGCTGGTTTGGCTGGACCCGGCATTGTGAGGTTGAAGGCGCGCGCTGAGTCAAGAGTTGAGAGTCATGACTTGAGAGTTGAGAGTTGAGAGTTGAGAGTTGAGAGTCCATCACCATCGCTGCTTCCGCGCTTCAATCGTCAATCGAAAATCGTCAATCGAAAATCCCAGGAGTTCCCATGCCCCTTTCCTTGATCGCCCCTCCCCAGCCGGACGAATACGCGCAGCATCATGCGGGCTATGTGGCCAAAGTGCCCGAACTGAACGTGCTGGAGGCTCTGGAATCCAATCTGGATGAATTGGCGCTGCTGGGCTCCGTGCCCGATGAGCAGGCGGGGCATCGCTATGCGCCCGGCAAATGGAGCATCCGCGAAGTAGCCGGCCATCTCATTGATGCGGAGCGCGTGTTCGCCTACCGCGCTTTTCGGTTCTCGCGGAAGGATGCGGCCAACCTGCATGGATTTGACGAAGATGCCTTCATCGCGGCCTCGCCCTACGATCACTGCCGATTGGAGGACCTGCTGGAGGAGTTCCGGCTCACCCGCCAATCGAATCTCTGGCTGCTACGCAGCATGACCCCTGAAATGCTGGAGTTCCGCGGCACTGCCAACAACCACCCCATGAGCGTGCGCGCACTGGCGGCGGTCATGGCCGGGCATGTAAGGCATCATGTGGGAGTGCTGAAGGAGCGGTACCTGTAGAAATTGGCGATTGGCGATTGGCGATTGACGATTGGTGCCGATCAGCAAGGGCCTCAGGGCTCCACCCTGGCGGCCCACCAAGCCACCAATGCTGAAGCCAGCTGATCTTTCGGAAGGGGTCCAAGCGGAGCTTGAGGCCCCTCTGCTAAAACGGGGGTCAGCGTGTTGGCTTGATGGCCGAAGCCCTTGCCGGCGGAAATGTCATTGACGAAAACCGCGTCGAGATTCTTCTTGGCCAGCTTGACTTGGGCATTCTCTAGATGGTGCTCGCTTTCCGCGGCGAAGCCCAACAGCCATTGAGCAGGTTTCTTCTGCAGCCCGAGATGCATCAGGATGTCCTGGGTCCGCACCAGCACCAGGTTTTCAGGGCCATCGCCCTTTTTCCCTTTTTCGGCCGCGACGGATTGGGGTTTTTGATCCGCCACGGCGGCGGCAGCGATGCAGCCATCCATGCCCGGCCACAGGCCCGCGCAGGCGCCCATCATGGCTTCAGCGGTTCGGGATCGAGTCGTCTCCATTCCATAGGGCGCGGCCAGATCGCCCCCAAGGACCAGATGGACCTCTGCGCCGGCATCCCTCAAAGCCCGCGCGATCTCGATGCCCATTTCGCCGGTGCTGCGGTTCGTGAGAAGGCGCACTGGATCAAGGTCCTCCCGGGTGGGACCGGAGGTCACCAGCACCTTTTTCCCCACCAGCGTGGGCAGGCGCGGGCTGCCCACGGCCCGGATGGCGTCGGCGATGAACTCGATGTCCGCCAGCTTGCCCGCGCCTTCCTCACCGCAGGCCAGCATGCCTTCAGCGGGTTCGACGAGGGTGTGGCCGAAGACTTTCAGGCGTTCCAGGTTGACCTGGACCGCCGGGTGCTCCCACATGGCGGTGTTCATGGCCGGAGCCCAAAGCACTGGCGCTTGGGTAGCCAGCAGGATGGTGGAAAGGAGATCGCCAGCCAAGCCATTGGCGGCCTGGCCAAGGATATTGGCGGTGGCGGGCACGACGGCCACCACGTCCGCCCAGCGGGCCAGCTCGATGTGTTCGACGCTAGGGCTGGGCCGCCATTCATGGTGGTCGGCATTGGCGCCGTAGCAGGGCTCGCCTGTGAGAGAAGCCAAGGTCAAGGGCGTGATGAACCGAGCCCCCGCTTCGGTGAGCACGCAGCGCACCCCATGGCCCCGGTTCGTGAGCAGCCGCGCCAGTTCCGCTGCCTTGTAGGCCGCGATGCCACCGGTGATGCCAAGCAGGATTTTCATGGATCAGTCCTGAGTTCTGTGTCCCGAACCCTGGGGACCGTTCCAATCGTCAATCGAAAATCGAAAATCGGCAATGCTCTTTAGATCGCGCCCTTCAGTCCGTACAACTTCCTCATGAGCCCGATCTGCCCCAGGTGGTAGCACTCATGCATGTAGAGGAAGGCGACGAGCTGTTCCAGGGGTTGTTCCGTGCCGGAAAAAGGATTCGGCGTGGGCAGATCCCAATCCTGCACGCCTTGGCAGGCAGCCTTGACGCCCTCATCGGTGGCATTAAAGGCCTGGCAGAGTGCCGCAAACCCAAGGTGGGAGCCTTCCCCGCTTCCCCCCCGGGCGTAGGTTTCCTTCCATACGGGCTCATCGGGAACGGTTCCACCCAGGCGCGTGATCAGGTTGCGCCGGCTGTAGATCAAGTGTCCCATGATCCAGGCAGGGCTCGACACACCCTCCGCGGGGCGGTGGACCGCCATGTCATCGGTGATCTCACCGGAATTCATTTCCAGCATGCGCAGATTGAGCTTGAAGCAAGATCGCCAAAGATGGCCACGTTCCATGGAACCTCCAATGAGTCGTTGCTGCAAAATAAATTCGTTGGTTCGATGGGTCCCCGACACAGGAGGCCGTGGCAAAATAACCTGAACTGCACAGGTTATTTTGACACGGCTCCTAAAGCACTAGCCTATCGAGCTTGAGCCGAAGCCGCACCCTTCATTCTCGGGTCTGATGAAGCGCCGCGGGCGATCGTGACACTGATATCAATCAAAGGGCACCGGGGCGGCTCTCGGTTTCTGGATCACAGCCACCCGGCCTTCTTCAATTTTCGGTAGAAAATGCCGCACACGGCCAGGGTTCCCAACAGCATCGCAGGATAGGCGTAGGGCCAACTCAGCTCCGGCATATGGGTGAAATTCATGCCATAAAGACTGAATACCACCGTGGGCACCGCGAGGATGGCGCCCCATCCTGCCAGGCGTTTGACGATTTCGTTCTGGCGCACGGACACCAGTGCGAGATGGACCGACATGGCCGTGGTCAGCATTTCCCGCAGGCCGTCCAGGGTCTCGATGGTGCGGGCCACGTGATCGTGGATATCGCGGAAATACGCCCGCAGATCCTTGTGGATGATTTCGGGATGCAGGCGCATCAGCTGCAGGCAGATGTCCTCCAGGGGCAGGGCCGCCTGGCGCAGTTCCAGCAGCTTGATCTTGAGCTCGTACAAGCCTTCAATGGACAGCTGGTCGAACTGGCCTTTGAAAATATTCACTTCCAGCGCGTCGAATTCCTGGGACAGCTGCCCAACGATGGGCTGGTAGTTGTCCACAATGAAATCCAGCAGTGAATACAGCGCGAAGGCCGGGCCTTTGGACAACATCTCGGGTTTTTCTTCACAGCGTTTCCGCACATCCGCATAGCCATGGGCATTGCCATGCCGCACGGACACGAGAAAATTCAGGCCAACGAACAGATGGGTCTCCCCATATTCGATCGCGCAGTCTTTCCCGGCCTGCTCGTCGTCCTTTGGCATTCCGGCGGCGGCACCCGATTCGGATCTCCGTTGAGCGGTCTTGACGACGATGAACAGCGAGTCGCCATAATTCTCAATCTTGGAGCGCTGGTGCGCTTTGCGCGCGTCTTCGATGGCCAGATCGTGCAGCGAGAATTCCTCCTGGATTTGCAGCAGCACGGACGCGTCCGATTCGTGCAGGCCAAGCCACACGAACGTATTGGGTTCCTTGATCACTTCGCTGATCTCCCGCAAAGGGATGTCTGCGAGGCGTTTGCCGTTGCGGTAGGCAACGCTGTTCACGACCGTGGGCATGGGCGAACCTCGGTGATGGCGTTCGGATTATTGTGACATGTTGAAATCAGCGGCTTCCGGGAATCCTGAACAGCCCCTGGAGGCACGAGCCTGCTGCGCGCGCTTTCCGCTACGCGGAACCGGCGACCGTCGCTCCCGCGCCCTTCGCCTACCGCTGCCTGCGCGCCACCATCCGACCGAAGCGAAGCGAAGGGAGGATAGGACGGAATCGGCGCAGCCGATTGCCGCCCGAAGGGCGAGGGCCATCGGCCCGAGTCAACCGTAACCACCAACAAAAATGGCGCCCAAGAGCGCCATTTTTGTTGGTGGTTCCTCAGGGACTCGAACCCTGGACCCGCTGATTAAGAGTCACAACGTCTATGATTCGTCAAAGTCCGTACCTGTTCATAGACTGGCTATTCATGGGGCTTTTGTATGGTCTGAACAAAGATGACCTTGCGCGTACATCAACTTTACGTATGATTGATGTATGGCAAGAAAAAGCCATGAATCGAGGATTCAATGCCAGTACTCAGCACCAAGAACCTCACGGAAACCCGGATCAAGCGCCTGAAGGTCGAGGACACCACGCGCACCTATTGGGATTCAGAGACTCGTGGCTTCGGCCTTCAGATCACATCGCACGGCACAAAGACGCTCTACTTCAAATTCATTGCGCCGCGCGTCAAATTGCCGAAGACGCCAGACGGCCCGATGCCTCCAACGAAGTCAGAACAGGCATGGATGAACCTTGGCCGGTATGAGGGCGCTGAATCGCTTGAGGCTGCCAGGAAGCGGGCCAAGCATTACCGGGACCTTTTGAACAATGGCAAGGACCCACGGGCCGAAGTGCTCAAGGCCCAATCAGTCCCCACGCTCGGAGCCTTCATCAAAACCTACATGGAGCTGATGGCGGAACGGAAGAACCAAGACAAGCTCCGACAGTCGAGCTACAACGCCATTGAAACCATGCTGGAAGACCTCGTTGGGCCGGTGCTGGGCCAGCTGCGCATCAATGAGATTGAAGGCTTCCATATTTTGAACCTTCGACGTGATATTGCCCGTGGCTGGCGTCCTGGCATGAAGAAGTCAGAGAAGCCGAAGAAGCCAACGCCTATCCTTGCCAATCGCATGGTTGCCCATTTATCCGCGCTATTCGCTGAAGCCATCGAACAGGGTTATCGAGCAGACAACCCCTGCAAGGGCAAGGTAGACCACACGGTGGAAAAGACAAAGGGCCGGTTCCTCACCAAGATTGAGCGCGATTGGCTCTGGAAGGTGCTCGAAGAGGCTGAGACTTGGGGAGCCAAGGAAGGCGACGATGTAGCTCCCACGGCCTACGCCCTCGCAGCCATGAAACTCTTGATCTATACCGGAGCTCGGCTGAATGAAATTCTTCGGCTGCGCTGGGATCAGGTGGACTTGGAGCGCCGCGTCATCACCTTGGAGCGGCACAAAACCAGCGGGAAGGTTGGGGCCGTGCTGAAGGGTCTGCCGCTCCCCGCCGTGGCGATTTTGAAGGCCCTACAGGATCGCCCAGGGAAGCACTTGGGCTCCCCATTCGTGATTCAAGGCCACAAGCACAAAGCGCCGATGGTGAACCTCTCGAAGGCCTGGATTCGCATTAAGCAGGCCATCACCAAAGCCTCAGAGGGCGCCGTGAATATCGAGGACATGCGGATCCATGATATTCGGCACAACTTCGCTACCACTGGCCGCGCATCCAATGCCACCCTGCCCCAGCTGCAGGCCGCCCTTGGTCATTCCCAGCCTGGAACAACAAACCGCTATTTCGAGGAAGACCTGACCGGGCTTCTGGAAACCGTGGACGGTATCGCGGCGATTCTGGCTCCTACCCAAAGCGCTTAACCCCACGCAGGGCCGTGCCCCGCCTTGTCTCAGGAGAGACTCATGTTTTCAAAGGAAATGAAAGACGTAGTAGAGCGGGGACTTTTTGGGTCTCAAGAAGCATTTCGAGCCTTACGTGCCGTTGGTTTCATGCTGAAACAGATTCGTGGGAGCGGCCCGTTTGATTGGACCGCACAATCCATTGAGGATCTAGGGAGCCTGGTGGAATTGATTGCAGACCACGGGAATCAGGTAAGCACTGAAGCTCTAGATCAGGTAAGCGTGGGCGATAGCGCTCCAGTGCGGCTAAACGCCTAGAAAGAGTGGGAAGCCCTCGCACCCGATTAAACCCAATCACCCGCGGGGCCGTGCCCCCGCTCTGTCCCTGGAGGGACCATGCAGGCCAGAAAAACCGCAAACGTCACGAAGTTGGAACGCCAGATCCGGAAGGCCGATGAGTCCGGGGCCATCATCCCCAAAACCCGCGCCATCATCCGGGGCCACGCAAGGAAACAGGCAGACTTTGCGCTAGCCCTTCTACACAGCGAGAAGCCGGACACGCGGGCACTTACTCCCGAGGGGCTGGCGGTGTTTTATTTAGGCTGGGAACTTGCGGCTGAAGAAATCTGGAGGGGAGAGCCTCACGATAAACCAGTCACTCAAGAGACGTGGTTTTGGCATTAC